>NZ_JACJSM010000009.1 GCF_014698145.1 Oscillatoria sp. FACHB-1406
GGGGGAATTCATCTTTGAGAAGCCCATCAGTTACAGTGCCATGATTTCATTTTCCCTCATCAGGGGACTTGACTCCTACTCCCTCTCACCTGTCGCACAGAAGGACTACTTTTTGTCGTGCGGAATGGGGGATTTAATGCTGGTGGGCGCTGCCCACCCTACTAAAATTACTAAAATTACGAATTACGAATTACGAATTACAAATTACAAATTACAAATTACGAATTACGAATTACAAATTACCCTTCATGACTCATGATTAACTTTTTATCGCTCTGAAGAAGTTCAGTAAACCGAGCAGCAGATAAAGGTTGGCTGAAGATATAACCTTGAATTTCATCGCAGTGGTGCGCGCACAAAAAATCTAATTCTGCCTCAGTTTCTACCCCTTCAGCCACTACTTTAATGCCCAGAGCGTGAGCCATTTGAATAATCGCGCTGATAATGGCTTGGTTGGCATAATTATCGACCAAGTTTTGAATAAAACAAGGATCGATTTTGACGACATTGAAGGGAAATTGACGCAAGTAATTAAGAGAAGAATAACCCGTGCCGAAGTCGTCGATCGCGAGAGTCATTCCGAGGGCTTTGAAGGCGTTGAGGCGTTGGGCGGAGATGGCGGCATTTTGAAGCAGACTGGATTCGAGAAACTCTAACTCGATCGATTGATAATTGAGGGGAATTTCAGCCAAAATTTTAGCGATACGCTGGCGCATATCGATTTGGTTGAACTGACGAGCGGAAATATTAACGGCAAGACAGAGATGCTTCCAGCCCGCCTGATGCCATTGATAAAGCTGCTTGCCGCCAGTTTTGAGAACCCATTCGCCAATTTCGCCCATGAGTCCCATTTCTTCGGCAGCGGGAAGAAATTTATCGGGCGCAATCCAACCGCGCTGGGGATGTTGCCAGCGCAGGAGTGCTTCGCAACTAACGATTTGCCCGGTTTTAAGTTCGACTTTGGGCTGATAGTAAACTTCGAGTTCTTGGCGCTGCCAAGCGCGGCGAAGTTCGCTTTCAAGGCCGATGGGATTACTGCGATCGATGTTTAATAGGGCGGTGTAGAGTTCGACGCAGTTTCCCCCGCGCGTGCGAGCGGTATTCATGGCTCGGGTGGCGCGATGCAGCAGTTTGTCGAGGCTTCTACCATCTCGAGGGTACAACGAAATACCAATACTGGCACTTAAAAAAACTTCTTGGCGATCGAGATGAAAGGGTTTGCTGAAGGGTTCTCGGATGCGTTCTACGGTATCGAGAACTTCTCGTTTATGGGCGACAGGCGGCAGGAGGAGGGCAAATTCATGGGCGTTGGAACTGGCAACTACGCCCCGTTCGCCCACGGCTTGGGCGAGTCGGCGGGCAGCCGCTTGCAGGAGGCGATCGCCCCAAGCATACCCGAAGTGGTCGTAGATGCGGTAAAAGCGATCTAAACTGAAGCAGAGAACCGGGACGATCGCGCCGTTGCTTCTTTCGGAGATATTTAAACCGTAGCGTTCGAGAAATTCTACGAAGCGCTCGTTGAGGGTTTGGCGATCGGGCAATTGCGTCAGGCGATCGCGTTCTAACTGCCGCTCGAGCCGTTGGGCGTAATACTGACGAATGGCTTGATGTTTCTGTAGCTGCGTTTCGAGCGCTTTGAGGGTTTTCTCAGCTTCTAAGGGCGCATTGAGGCAATTATCGCCGCCTGCTTCGATAATTTGTTGTAAATCTACCGTTTCACTGCTCGAACCGAGGACGATGAAAGGAACGATCGCAGCCTGCGAGTCCTTTTTTAAGGCGCGCAACACCTCCCAACAGTCCGCATCGGGTAGCCGCGCTTCGCATAAAATTAAGTCGGGACGTTGGGTTTGTGCCAGTTGCAGGCCGGAACTCGCGGTTTCCGCAGCGATCGCATTGTAGGAACCGCTTTCGAGCCATTCAAGCAGTTGAGCGCGAGCGCTCGATTCGACGGCGATCGCGAGAATTTTAGCTTGTTTGGAAGTTCGGGCGCGATCGTTTCCTCTCATAACTCCACTGAATTCCTTTGTTGTTAAGATTTTTTGCGGGTTCTCTTTACGGTCAAATCCTTCTCCAGTTGCTTGTTACCGACGATCGGTACCGCCATTTATTAAAAATTCCCGACAGCCTCATTTTATCCAACTCAGTAATGTTACGATATTGAATCTAAGCTAGGAGCGCCCGGATTTTCGGGCTGAGATCGTATCCTTAGAACCTGAATCCGGTTAGGACCGGCGGAGGGAAGCTGTTAATTAAGAGGAACCAAATATGCGTACAGAATGGGTTGCAAAGCGTCGCGGGCAAGATAATGTGACGCAAATGCACTACGCTCGTCAAGGTTTGCACACGGAGGAGATGCAATACGTCGCGCAGCGGGAAAATCTGCCGGTGGAGTTGATTCGCGAGGAAGTAGCGCGCGGACGCATGATTATCCCCGCTAATGTCAACCATGCCAATCTCGAACCGATGGCGATTGGGATTGCTTCTAAGTGCAAAGTGAATGCCAATATCGGCGCGTCTCCCAACTCGTCGAACCTCGAAGAAGAAGTCGCTAAACTGCAATTAGCGGTGAAGTACGGCGCGGATACGGTGATGGATTTATCGACCGGCGGCGGCGACTTGGATATCATTCGCACCGCGATTATCAACGCTTCCCCCGTTCCTATCGGTACGGTTCCGATTTATCAAGTGATGGAAAGCGTACATGGCAAAATCGAGAATCTCACGCCCGATGATTTTCTCCACGTTATCGAGAAGCAAGCCCAACAAGGCGTGGATTACATGACTATCCATGCTGGGATTTTAATCGAATATTTGCCTTTAGTCCGCAATCGCATTACCGGAATCGTGTCGCGCGGCGGCGGGATTATCGCGCGCTGGATGTTGCACCACCACAAACAAAATCCGCTCTATACCCACTTTAACGACATCATCGAGATTTTTAAAAAGTACGATGTGTCTTTCAGTTTGGGCGATTCGCTGCGTCCGGGTTGTACTCACGATGCTTCCGATGAAGCGCAACTCTCGGAGTTGAAAACTTTGGGGCAGTTAACGCGCCGCGCTTGGGAACACGACGTTCAGGTGATGGTGGAAGGTCCGGGCCACGTGCCGATGGATCAAATCGAGTTTAATGTCAAGAAGCAGATGGAAGAGTGTTCCGAAGCGCCGTTTTACGTGCTGGGGCCGCTTGTCACCGATATTGCGCCGGGATACGACCATATTACCAGCGCGATCGGGGCTGCGATGGCGGGATGGTACGGTACGGCGATGCTTTGCTACGTGACTCCAAAAGAACACCTCGGACTGCCGAATGCAGAAGATGTGCGTAATGGCTTGATTGCTTATAAGATTGCCGCCCACGCTGCTGATATCGCCCGCCGCCGCCCCGGAG
Organism: Oscillatoria sp. FACHB-1406; assembly: GCF_014698145.1. Classification (NCBI taxonomy): domain Bacteria; kingdom Bacillati; phylum Cyanobacteriota; class Cyanophyceae; order Oscillatoriales; family Oscillatoriaceae; genus Oscillatoria; species Oscillatoria sp. FACHB-1406. The sequence continues at coordinate 3,389 of NZ_JACJSM010000009.1, forward strand.
CGCGCGATCGCGATGACGAACTGTCCGCAGCGCGGTATAATTTCGATTGGAATCGTCAGTTTGAGTTGGCTCTCGACCCCGATCGCGCCCGCGAATACCACGACGAAACGCTACCGGCCGATATTTACAAAACAGCCGAATTTTGCTCCATGTGCGGGCCGAAGTTCTGTCCGATGCAAACCAAAGTGGATGCAGACGCGCTGACGGAGTTAGAAAAGTTTCTCGCTCGAGAACAGGAAGCAGTAGCGCGGTAATTTCAACGATAACGGCAAACGGGGCAGGGAGAAGAAGGAGTTGAAGTTGAGTTGAAACGCTCCCTGCTGTCAAAGTTAATAAGGTTAGTTGCGATCGCGGGTTTATTTCTCGCGATCGTCTTTCCCTTTACCGCCGTCGTCCATCAACTGATCTCTGAAGTTGATACCCAAATTCAGTTCGCCCGACAGGAACGACGCGGCCTCGAGTACAATGCTCGATTGCGAACTGTATTAGAGTACCTTATCGAGCATCAAAGTCAAGTCCAAAGATATTTAGAAGGGGATAGCGCTTACAAACCGAGAGTTCTCGCGATTGAATCCCAAATCGATCGCGAAATCGAAGCAATAGACGTTCTCGATCGCCGCCTCGGACAACCCCTGCGTACAAGCGAAGAGTGGCGCAAACTTAAGGGTGAGTGGCAGCAGTTGAAAAAGCAAGTCTTCAGCCTCGATGAAGCAGCAATAGTCGGCGCGCACGGGAAATTCGTCACGAAAGCGATCGCACTAATGAAGCAAGTCGGCGATACTTCCAACCTGATCCTCGATCCTGTCATCGATAGCTATTACTTAATGAGTCCCGTCGTCGTTTATCTCCCGCAGTCAATCGAAAGCATCGACTCGGCTAGAACTCTCGGCGAAGAAGCCATCCGACGCGATCGCCTCGCGATCGACCAACAGGTTCAACTGTCCATGCAAGCGGGAACCTTAGAAACGGCTAGGGACGAGGTAGCGCGGGGGATGGAAGTGGCCTATCAAGCCAACCCAACGCTCAAATCTAAACTCGATACTGCCGTCCGGAGCTATATTAACACCGCGAGTTGGTTCTTGGAAGATTTAGCCCGCCTGAAAGCGGTAGAGGAAGCTTCCAAAGCGCCCGCGATCGATCTTTATACCACGGGCGCGCAAGCCCTCCAAGCAAGCTTTCACCTGTACGACGAGACATCGCCTGCTTTAGATCGACTGCTACAAGCGCGTTTGAGTCGGTTAATCCGCAAAAAATACCTCATCGAACTCTTTAGCGTTGCTGTTCTGGCGATCGCGATTTTGGGCTACCTGGCCTTTACCCTCAACCTAGAAAAACGCCGACAAGCCGAACAAGCCGTGCGTCAGGCAGAGACTAAGTTTCGCAGCATTTTTGAAAATGCCACCGAAGGCATTTTTCAGATCGCCCCCGAAGGAAAATATCTCAGCGCTAACCCGGCGTTGCTTCGCCTCTACGGGTACGACTCCCTCGAAGAACTCAACCGAAATCTCGATGAAACCGGACTACATTATTACGTGGATCCGCAACGACAGGCTCAATGGAAACAGGAAATTGAGTTACATCAAGCCGTTGCCGGATTTGAATCCGAAATTTATCGCGCTGACGGCAGTCCGATTTGGATTTCAGAAAATGCCCGCGTTATTCGCGATCGCGGCGGTAATATTGCCTACTATGAAGGAACTGTGGTCGATATTACCTATCGCAAGGCAGCCGAAGAAGCCCTGCGTTTAGAACAGGAACAATCCGAACGCTTGTTGCTCAATATTTTACCAGAAGCGATCGCCCGACAGTTAAAAACCGAACCGACAAACATCGCCGAATCCTTTGAGGAAGTTACCGTTTTATTTGCCGATCTAGTTGGGTTTACCGTCCTTTCGGCGCGAATGCCTCCCAAGGAATTAGTACATTTATTGAATACTATTTTTTCGGACTTCGATCGCCTTGCCGAACAACACGGATTGGAGAAAATCAAGACAATTGGGGATGCTTATATGGTCGTCGGGGGCGTACCGTTGCCCCGACTCGATCACGCCGAAGCCGTTGCTGCAATGGCCCTCGATATGCAAGATGCGATCGCGCAATTCAACGAGCGGACGGGCGAATCGTTTAGCATGAGAATTGGGATTAATACGGGCCCCGCGATCGCTGGCGTAATTGGGATTAAAAAGTTCATTTACGATTTGTGGGGCGATACGGTTAATGTTGCTAGTCGCATGGAATCGCACGGATTAGCCGGAAGTATTCAAGTGACGGCAAAAACCTATCATTTATTGAAAGAACTTTTTGAGTTTGAGGAGAGAGGACTGATTCAAATTAAGGGAAAAGGCGAAATTGAGACTTATCTATTAACAGGAAAAAAGAAGATAATTTATAATTCGTAATTCGTAATTTGCGGTCATCGATCTTGCCGAAATGCCGAAATGTAATTCGTAATAATTACCCCATGAATCAAGTCCTACCAATTCCCAATCGCGATGCACTAAATTCTTTTGCTGTAGGGGCAGCCACATTGTTATACCCTCTTCGGGAATCGTACAAAATCAATGAGAATTGGTATCAGGTGCTTGAAATGCGATGCTAGGAATTTATTTGTTTTCCAGAACTGAAGTTAGTTGCTCTAAAAACCGTATTATAGGGCTACGCAACTCGCTTAGAATATTGAGTAGCGGGCAGTTCCACCTCCAAAGGCTTGGTAAGTAGCATTATAATTAAGTTTGCCAGTAATTACGAATTACGAATTACGAATTACGAATTATGTTGACATTCTTACTCGATCCACTCCACTATGAATTTATCCGCCACGCGATCGCGATTGGCTTAATCGTCGGTATTCTTTGCCCCTTCGTCGGCACTTATTTAATCGTGCAGCGCATGGCTTTACTCGGCGATGTAATTGCCCATTGCGTCTTACCGGGACTCTCGATTTCCTTCTTTCTCGGCATCGATATTCTCATCGGTGCGTTTATTTCCGGGATATTAGGTTCCCTCGCGATCGCAGGAATTCGCACTCAATCCCGCGTTAAAGTTGATGCAGCAATGGCATTGACATTTTCGAGCTTTTTTGCATTAGGGATCGCTTTGATTACTGTGTTGCAAAATAAGCTGGATTTAGATAGTTTTTTATTCGGCGATATCTTAGGTGTAACCCAAACCGATATTTTACGAACCTTCTGTATTGCAGTACCGATTTTACTCGCGATTAAACTCTTTTATAAAGAACTCTTATTCTACACCTTCGATCGCACCGGCGCGCAAGCAATGGGTTTACCGGTCAACACAATTCACCTCGGCTTCATGGCAGCAATTACCCTGACTATTATTGCCAGTATGCAAGCCGTTGGCGTTATCCTTGTCATTTCCCTCCTCGTCGGCCCCGCTTTAACGGCTTACCTCCTCGTTAAAGAACTGCATCAAATGATGTTTGTCGGAGCAATCTTCGGTACTTTGTCCAGTATTACCGGCGTTTATCTGAGCTATTATACTAATCTTCCTTCCGGCCCCGCGATCGTTTTAGTATCCTCCAGTTTCTTCGTTTTGGTATTATTATTTAGCCCCGATCGAGGCCTACTAACGAACAGTCGTTTGTTAACTCAGAAACGCAATATGAGTTGAAATTAAGCTTTAAAAATATTGAACGATCGAACAGTCTCCGATGACGCACATTTTGCTAAAAGGGATAAACCAATCGCAGCAGAGAACGAGGTTTTGAAAAATAGTCCACAGTTGAGTCGATGCAGTAGGGTGCGTTAGCAAAGCGTAACGCACCGCTATATTGACTTAAATTTCAAGTTCGTAAATCCGTTGCAACATCATACTAATTGGAATCTGTATCTTACTCGAAAGAAAAACGCTATATCCCTTGTAGTTCATAGGATGAATCGCAATCTCAATTAATGCGATATAACCCTCATTCAACTGGAGTGCTTGTCCTCGCTACCGCACGCACCGACAGCAAAGCTTAACAAGTCGCCCGGTTTGATATTGCGCTCTTGAATGCGTATTAGAAACGGAGAGGGAGGGATTTGAACCCTCGAAGACGTTGCCGCCTTAACGGTTTTCGAGACCGTCGCATTCAACCACTCTGCCACCTCTCCAAGGTGCTGGCCTGGTTTAGTATAGCATAAAATTTGCTGAGTAATTGACAATTCGTTCGGCTCTGCCCAACGAGGGATGTGATGTAACGAAAAAAGATTAGGCTTCAACAGAGCAATGAACGGCTGCGAACGTTATCCATTGTCAATTATCCAAGACGTTATCCATTATCCATTGTCAATTATCAATTGTCCATTATCAATCTTGCTCGGAGAGGGTTTGCCAGCCTTTTTGGGGAGTCCATTGTAGGGGATTGTCGCGGGTGAGGGTGTAACGTTGCACGTTGGGGGGAACGGTTGCGAAAGAGGGCGCGATCGCAACTTTCGGTTTAAATTGCTTTAAAACTTCAGTCGGTAACGGTTTTCCCCACCAAAGCAGCGTCTCGATAGGCGAGGTGGGAGGAGCGATTTTGCTGGGGATAGCCAAGCTTGCATCGACAAATAACATTTTTTGCGCCCCAATCTGCAATTGCAAAACGGGCGGTTGCACGCTGAGAATTTGAATCGCGGTTGTGCCGATTCGCTCGGTTTGTCCGATTTTTAAGGGCTGGTATGTTATGTTTTGAGGTTCATCAGCGGGAGTTTTCGCAGGCTCTACACTGCTTAAGAGCTTATTTACTTTTAAATTTGAGATAACTTCTTTCCAACCGCTTTTCAGGGGATTGACTGGCGCGATCGCGAAATCGAGGCGGTTGATGCCGCGATCGCGCAAAAATGGAATCAGGGTATAACGGGCGCTATCTTCATCGGGATTCGCAATCGCAACCGCTTTACCTTTATCGCGAAGCAGGAGAACAGGTAGAGGACGTTCCGGCAAAATTGCAACTTGCACTCCTGTAAAATGTTGATAGCCCAGAGGAAGCAACACCGCCGTCAAAGCAGCCAGGATTGGTAGCAACCAACGCTTTTGCAACGCAGGCAACAGCCAAATCCCCACAATTGCCCCATAAACAAACAGCAGTTGCCCGAGGGTAATCGTTCCCACTGCCCAAGCACTTCCCGGCAAGCGATTAAAAATTTCCACGATCGCGATTAACCCCCGTAAGGGATAATCGAGTAGCCACGCGATCGCGCTTCCCGCCGGTGGAAACGCCAACGCCGCCGCAGCAGACACCATTCCCCCCAAACTCAGCAGCGCAATTAACGGTGTCGCGAGGACATTCACGATTAAACTATAAGTCGCGATCGTACTAAACGCATAGATGAGTAACGGCAGCGTCCACAACGAAGCCGCCACCGGAACTGCAATCGCGCCCGCGATCGTTGGCGGCAACCAGTCCAAACGCTGAGTTATCGCCGTTGCGGAAACAATTAAGCCCAACGTCGCCAAAAAACTCAACTGAAACCCCAAATCCCACACCCACAGCGGATTCAACAGCAATAGCACCGTCGCCGCCGCTAACAGCAAGCCCAACGGCTTTAACTTGCGATCCGCCGTTAGCGCTGCCAATACCGCCGCCCCCATCAACGCCGCGCGCATCACCGAAGGCTGAATTCCCGTTAAAGCGACGTAAAAGAATAGCATTGCCAAACCGGAAATTAAGCGCGATTTTGCCCCCAACTTCCGCGTCAGCGCCAGCGCCACCCCCACCAACAGCGAAACCTGAAACCCAGACGCAGCGAGGACATGGCTGAGTCCGGCGCGGCTAAACTCATCTTGGATGTCAAACGGCAAATCCACCGCCGCGCGCCCCAACACCATCGAACTCAACAACTGTCCCCTCGGACTTCCCAACCACCGCACTTGCGATCGCACGATGCGCCTTCGGATTTGCCACCATCCCCAAGGAGTCCTGCTAGGTTCTCCAAGCAGTTCCCCTGCCATCCCTGCAAAAACACCGCGCCGCGCTAAAAAGGTTTGAAAATCAAAAGCGCCGGGTAATGTCGGCGCTTGGGGTTGATAGAGTTGTCCGCGAAGGCGAATCCTGTGTCCGGGTACGAGTCCGGTTCCTTGGAGTAGGGGAACGGTAACGTAGAGTTTGCCCGTAACGATGCGATTGTTGGCGCGTGCCGCTACGCGGATCCCTGCGGGATCGCATTCCAGGGTAAAACGCACCTTTTGCTTGCGATTCAGGGTAGGAACTTCGGCAATCGTACCGCTAACTTCTACGGCGGTAGGCGGAGTTGTAACCAGGCGGCTGATATCGTTTTCTCCGGGCTGCGGTACTCGCCATTGCAAAGATACGACCGCTAGCGCCGCCACGATTCCCGCCGCCAACCACAGCGGCAAGCGCGGCCCGACTCGCCAAAATCGCGGTACGATAAAACCGGCTAACAAGCCTAAAATCGTCCATCCCGCCGCCAAGCCGCCCCACTGCTGCCAAGGAATATCCCTTAAATCCGTTCCTAAAATTCCCGTCGAGAACAAGCCAAGAATATAAGCACCGCAGAGAATCGCCCAGCTTGTCCCGTTCATCGCTTATTGTGTTAAATCTTCGGGAAAATATAGCATTTTTCGGTCAAACTTGCGCCTCGTAATCTTACCGAATCCGGTCGGGGCATCATTGGGGTAAAAACCAAATCGGTAGGGGCGAATGGTATTCGCCCTCTTGGGTGTAACTTATACCAATTCTCATTTTCAATGCACTAAATTTTGTCTGTAGGGGCCATTAGCGTCAACTTAAGCTTAAACCTGCTCACCTAGCCCGCCTTGGGTTCAAACCCAAGGCTAATAGCTCAAGTCCTCATTTATAGGACTGGGAAATTCAAATGTATCCAACCCGTTTCAACGGGTTTCAGCTATCAGCCAGGAACTTGAGTTCCTGGCGGGCTAAGTGTTTCACCTTAAGTTGACACCCATGAACACTGTTATGCCCTCGCTCTGGGGAATAGTGCAAAACCTATGGGAATTGGTAATAGACTGGGCAGTAATGGGCAGTTCTTCAATATCCAGCAACTTCCACCCATAGCGTCGTTCCATATTGTGGCAATTTTCCTTACCGACTGCTGCATGGCGGGAAATATCTTTATCTTCGTCGTATCGAGGTTTCATAAACGGCTCGGCAATATCATCGCACGCTCCTTCGTCGATCGGCTTGAGTTTGACTCGCATCTGGTGCAACACTAGAGACAAGGTTGGTAGAGGAAGTCAATTGTTATCGGCATCCCGGAAGCATCATAAATTCGATTCTAGAAATCAATTTACAGAAAAATCGGGTTGTTGTCAATAAATTTCTAGAAATATATTTCGCGATGCCCGGAGAAAGTTTGCCAAGGTCGGAAGAGTTGAAATTCAAACAGTTGAGAGAAAATGCAGGACTCTCTCAAGAAGCATTGGCCAGAGCGTTGGATGTAACCTCAAAAACGGTCAGCAATTGGGAACGGGGAGTTTCGCCAGCGAGTCTGACGATTCCTCAAGTCAAGACTCTCTGCAAGCTCTTAAACATTACCTTAGAGGAATTGCCCGATTTGCGCGGCCCGAACGCTAAGTAGGGAGGATGCAGAAGACAAGAGAACCATCTATGCAGGAATGGCACTGACGTTAAGCAAGAATAAATAGCCTGTAGAGACGTTGACTTGCAACGTCTCTACAGATATTTCGTAGGGTGGGCAGCGCCCACCAGCCTTAAGTCAGTGCCATTCATCTATGCAGCAATGCCGACAGAACCGACTCGAGTGGTTGGTTCCGGAATCGGCTCTCCGCGCTCTTGCAAAACCTCGGGATACAGTTCAATCGCTTCTTTAATATTTTCCTGAACTTCTTCCCTCTTTTTGGGTTGAGTATCGTAAAATTCAGCGTAAAGAGTTGATGTGCGGTAAGTGACTTAGTTTGGCATCGAAAGAAGCAGTTTCACTACATCCTGCTAACTGATTTACCCTCGCAATTAAATAATCTGAAAAATCCGCATTCCCTAACCTCATTTGCTGAATCGCCCATTCAATAGCAGATGGCTCTTCAAATACAAAAATGTTAGCTCTTAAAAGACTTTCTAATGTTTGAATGAGTTGTTCGCGACCGAGTTTATATCGACTTCGTAAAACCCAGGCAACCTCACAAAGGACTATATTATTGATGAAGCAAGGTTCATTAACTTGTAAAGCTTCATTAATATAGCAATCGGCAATTTGCCACTGTGTTGGGTCGTCGCGGACTAAGAAACGCACGATGACGTTAGTATCTAAGCCCCTCAAACTGATTCTCCTGCGCTTTCAATAATTGCCGCATCCATTTCCGCCAGGGAAATTGCTTCTCTCCCGGCTTGATATAGCATTCCCGATAAGGTGCGGACATCAATCGGTGCAGGTTGGATGTAAACTCTGCCATTCGGCGCGATCGCTAACTCAATTTTGTCGCCCGGTTTTAAGTTTAGTCGTTCGATAATTTCTGAAGGTAAGGTAATTTGTCCGGAAGCCGTCAAAGTTGTAAGTGTCATGTTTTCACCTCACTCATGGAGTTTTTGGTTAGAGGGCCAGGATAACGCTATAACAATCACTATCAGTATTTTATCGGGTCTGTTGGTGGGCAAGTTTATCTTAATGAATCTCTCAAAAAATCCTACTTGTTACCTTGTCCACCCTACGTTTACTAAATTTTATCTGTAGTAGTTATTCTAACCCGTAATTGAGGATTTTTTTTCTGTAATACCAAATCCCCGTCCTGATGCAATAAATTTTATCTGTAGGGGCAGCCGCATTGCTCATTAGCGTCAACTCAAGGTGAAACACTTAGCCCGCCAAGAACTCAAGTTCTTGGCTAATAGCTGAAATCCGTTGAAACGGGTTAAATACATCTGAATTTCCCAGTCCTATTTATAGGACTTGAGCTATTAGCCTTGGGTTCAAACCCAAGGCGGGCTAGATGAGCGAGGGGTTAATACCAATTTAAGATTATGTTGCCTAGAATCAACTCTCCTAAATTCTCAGGATAGCGGTGCGTTACGCTCCGCTAACGCACCCTACTTTTCATTCTATGCAGCTTCACATCAATCTGGTATAAGCTTAAGTTGACACCCATGAGCATTGCTCTGCCCTAGTTGATGCGAATAGTGCAAAATTAATGAGAACTGGTATAAGTTAGATTTAATAAGTATTAAACTCCCCTCAGTTTTTGGTTAAGATAATGGTGCGTTACGCTTCGCTAACGCACCCTACTTTTGATTCTATTCATTATTCACTTTAAACAAGCATCGATAGACGGGTTCGTTGCGTTCTAAGGTGGCTTTTTCTCGTTCTGTGGCGATGGGAAAAGGGTTTTCTGTTAGCCATTCGTCGGAGTGTTGCAATTTGAAAGCCGAGCAAGCGTTGAAGCGATCGCGCATTTGTCGGGCGATCGCTTCAACATCCGATTGCAGAAAAACCTGTCCGCCTTCCGGCAAAATTTCTGCTAACAATTCAACGAGTTCCGGTTGCACGGCGCGTCGCTTAGCGTGCCGTCTTTTGAACCAAGGATCGGGAAATTGAAGGGTGACGCATTGTAAGGTTCCAGCGGGTAGCGATCGCGCAATAACCGGCAGATCGATATTGACATTTCCGCACAAATAGTGTAGGTTTTTTGCCCCTAAATCATTCCGCCAGCGATTCGCTTCGACGACCAGCGGTTCGCGAATTTCCAACCCTAAGTAATTCCAATCGGGTTGAATTTGTGCCAAGTCTCGCAGAAACCGTCCCCAGGCGCAGCCGATATCGAGGTGGAGCGGTTGTTTGGGGTTAAGATAAATTTCCTCCCAATTCGGCGGCGCGATCGGGTTTTGATACTTATGACTGAGGGGGTTAACGTGCTGTCGAACTCGAACGCGAGACATACTGAGGGGAAATTGATAATGGATAATGGATAATGGATAATTGATAATGAAATTCCATATTACCGATGCTCTGAGTATCCCTATTAGAAGGAATAATCTTTCGGTAAGCCGCGATCGCAGCACGACGGGAGCAGCAGGAAATCTTTTCTCGAACGATAAAACTGCGAACATCCCCTGAATTGTTTTCAGGCAAGATTCGGATAGTACGCGATCGCTTCAATGAGTCACGCGGCAAAAATCGAGCTTCAAAGCATCGAAACGGGGGATTAGGTCGGGAGCTTCGGCAGGAAAGCGCCTAAAGCGTTGCATCGCGACCTCAGAATGCGTCCTGCCAATTTGTCACGCAATGCTGCATTGCTGTAATACTATACCATAAGGCGACCTTCAGTTTTGCTGACGGGAAGAATGCCGCGCCTTGAATTCTCGGTTTACCCAGATATCTCAGATCGGATAAAATCGGGCTATGATACACCCCCCTGAATTTTGTTCTCTACAAAATATCGTTAGGGACAAAGCCTTTGCGTCCTGCGATGGTTAGTTTACAGACCCTACAACCCTGTCAGGAGTCATTTGCCAGAGACTATGTTTATTTTAAAAAGACAGGATGTTGAAATTTCAAGCATTCAGCACCCGAAGCGAGAGCAAAAAATCCCAATTCTTAAATATCAAGATCAGAGTTTCCGGCTGATCGGTGTTTTCGCAGCGAACCAAGCCGAAGAAGCGCGGAATTACTGGCGAGATCTCACAGACAACCAAGGAAAGTTCTGTATTCTCCTCGAAGAACCCGATCGCCATAGTATTTGGGGTAGAATTCGTGCCGATCAGTTGAGCGACGAAGAGAGTATGGCGGATGCTCGGCTCGTTCCCCTCGCGCAAGCAAGTTTAATCCTGTTACAGACGGTGTATCTAGATATCGAAGACTTGCTCGGCAATCGACAAGCCAAACAATTCCAAAAAGATATCGCTCAAGTCTTTGTCGAGTGGAAGTTTGCCCAAGCCGATTCGCCCGCAGCCGTCGAAAGACTGTTAACTCAAGTCGATCCCCTCGATATCAGCCAAGTTCAGCCTTGGGAAGAGCATCAATTGATCACCCTTCTTCAAGAACTGTACCGTTTCGGCAAAGCCTACTTTGGCAATACGAGTTTTGCTGAAGAAGTTGAAGATATTTTACAAGATATGCCCGATAAGGAGAGAGAGCAGTTTCTGGCTTGGCTGAAACGAACTCCTTTAGGCAAATGCTGGCGATAGTTTCGCCTTGTTCGGGCAGCCCAGCGCAACCCAAAACGCGCGATCGCCCATTCCTTGTTGAAAATCATGTCAAAATATTGTTCTGATTTAGCACCCAAATAAAGTCCTATGAGCAGTGCTGTAGAAAAATCCCAGGAATCTGGCACCTACTTGAATGGTCAGAAAGTCATCTACGTTGGAATTGCTTGGGCAATTCTCTCTTTATTTCTGTTTATTGGTGGCATTGTTGCGCCAGAATTTGGCGACTCCCAAGCCTATTTAATTGCTACCTATGTTGCAGAATCGCTACCCTTTATTTGTGCTGCGCTCTTATGCTACCGAAACTGGAAAAGTCCGAAAATTGTTAGCGGTCGCAACGTTTGGTTATTCGTCGGTTTGGGCATTCTTTCGTACTTCATTGCCGACTTGATTTTTGGGTTTTGGGAAGTTTACTGGGGTCTCGATCCGGAAGTTTCCCCCGCCGATTTCTTCTATATGTCCTTCTATATTTTGCTCGGCGGCGGAATGGTTTTGGCAGTGTTATCGAGGCGCTTGAACCTGGAAGGCTGGCAGTGGGGGACGCTTTCAGTTATTGCGGTTATTGGCATGACGCTAGCCGTGTGGGTTGCCTTAGCCAAACCAGCAGTATCCGCCGATCTCGAACCGGCGATCGCAACACCAGCCGCGATCGAACAAACCGTACCCGCCCCAGAACCCCCTAAAACAGAAATTGAATCTCCGGCGCGCCAAATTCCCGCTTGGGTTCCCGCTACCGAAGAATTTTTACTTCAGTTTTCCACGCCGATTAACGTTTTTTACATCCTCTGCGATGTCGCCCTGCTCATTATCGCAGCAATGTTGTTACTCGCGTTTTGGGGCGGGGCTGTATCCCTCTCGTGGCGCATGATTGCCGCCGCTGCCCTCGCGAAATACGTGGCCGATATGTGGTTTAAATATGCAGGGACGCTTCCCACTGAATATGTCAGCGGCGGGCTGCTCGAAGTGTTCTTTGTTTTTAGCGGTATTCTCTTTGCAATTGGTGCTGCCTTAGAATATGACATATCTAGTCGTCCGCGAAAACGGCGCAGAAAGGCAAGCGATCGCACTGAAGTAGCATGAGTCCAAGAAAACTGACCGACTCCGACAAACAAGAAATCCTCCAACTCTATCGAACGCCCCAGGAAACGACTTCCACCCTCGCAGAGCGCTATCAAGTTAGTAGCTCTACGATTAGTCGCTTCCTGAAAACTCACCTCGCGGAAAACGAGTATGAAGAACTCATCCAACAGAAGCGCCTCAGCCGAACTCCCGCTGGTGCTGCCCAAGTTATGAGTCAATTCACCCCGCCCCCAGACGAGCCAGAAGCGCCCCTGCTTGAGTTATTGAGCGCCAACGAACCCGAGGAACTCAAAACCCCCTCTCCTCCCGCCCCTAACCCACGGCGGACGCGGCGACGCTCCTCTGCCCCCTCTCCCGAAACTGCCGTCGAAAAACCAATCCTGTCAACGCCAGCAGTTAACTACTTTGAGGTAGACGAGGAAGAAGACGAGGACAGCGTTCATGCTCTCGAAGAAATGCTTGGAGAAGATTTGGGCGATCTCAACCTCGATACCGAAGAAGATCTCGAAGATTTTGAAGAAGAGGGTGATGATTTTGATGAGGAGGACGACGATTGGGCTGACGGGGAGGAAGTAACCCCCACCGTTAAAAGTCGGATTAAAATTCAAGTCCTACCTTTTTCCGAAGCAACATTACCGAGAATATGCTACTTAGTCGTCGATCGCGCAGCAGAATTGGTTACGCCACTGTTACGCGAATTCGGCGACCTCGGCACGATTCCCACCGATGAAATTCAACAAAAAACGCTGCCGATTTTCGACAATCATCGCGTTGCTCGGCGTTTCTCCAAACGTTCACAACGGGTGATTAAGATTCCCGACGGCAAAATGCTCGAAAAAACGGGCGCTTGTTTGGAGGCAAAAGGCATTAAGCGCTTGTTAATTAACGGTCAGGTTTATGCTCTCGAATCTTAGTCAAGAATCGAACGCTGACAGTTACTGCGTTGTTCTTGTAACCGCCGCCTCGCAGCAGGAAGCAGAAGCAATTGCTTCTGCTCTTCTTTCCGCGCGACTCGCAGCTTGCGTCAGCATGGCTCCTATTCATTCGATGTACGTTTGGAAAGGGGAAGTAAATGCGGACGAGGAATGGCAACTGACGATTAAAACCCGTCTGGCTTGTTTTGCAGCGCTCGAAGCAAAAGTTCGGGAACTTCATTCTTACGAAGTTCCTGAAATTATTGCACTACCAATTGTGGCGGGTTCTCAACCCTATCTCGATTGGATAAAAAATGAGTTATGAATTATGAGTTATGAGTTATGAATTACGTCTGATGTGCAATATCCGAAAGTCTTAATTTCCCTCACCCCCAGCCCCTCTCCCAATGGTGGGCGAGAGGGGAAAAAGAACAGTAATACCATTTCCTACAAGTTTTGCACTAAATTCGTCGCCGTAGGGGCATAACACCGTTATGCCCTCTTAGGGATTCGTGCAAAATCAATGAGAATTGGTATAAGATCGAGCTTTCTAGCTTCTAATTCCCATTAGGAGTGAATTGTGAATGGGGAATGATGAGTCGCTAATTACAAATTAAGAACGAAATCCAGTTTCTCTTAAAATGATGCGGTTTCCTTTGCGAACAATTAAGTTTGCAGGTCGCTGAGAATTCTCTGTAATAAATTGTTCGAGAACATAGGAATATTCTCCATTTCGCCAAGCAGTGCGGCAAACGCCATCCCGACAAGTGACTTTTCCGCCCGTTAAATCAATGCAATTATTTTGGTTGTCGCAACCGCGATAAGTCACATTTCCAGTTCCATTCGTTCCATCCCAGGAACTCATATTTCCAATTTCTAAAGTCCATTTTCCATTGCGTAATACCAGCAAATCTTGCTCTGGCAAATCTGCTAGTTCAACTTCAGAAATCAGCGTCTCTAAACGAGTTTTTCCGCAAGGTTCGATACTTTGGCAGTCATTGACAGACAGTTTATTATAGGTTAAATTGACTCTTTGATTGAGAATTTCGGAAGCGCGCTCGCAAATTTCAAAAGTTGCACCAATGTTATAAGTTTGATTGCTATCGCTGACGACTGTTGCATAGCACATGATATCGCCAACTTGCAGTTCGGTAATAGTCCCTAATCTCGGATAATTAGAGGAGTTTTGAGCGTGGGCGCTGTCGATCGCAATACTGCTTAATAATCCAGAACTCGCACCCACAATTATGCTTAAACTAGCGATGGCCCGTCGAGTAATTTTAACCATTAATATTTCCCTAACATTATTACTGCTATGCTAACCAATCGTTTAGCCTTCCGCAAGACATCGAGACGATCGAACTCACTTTACAAAATTTTATGACATGGATTTGTATAGCAGTTTTCACAGGGATGAGGTACACCTAGCGGGCGAATACCATTCGCCCCTACGGGGCGGCGTTTAATTTCGAGGCGACCTCGAAATCCGCGCCCCTACCGATTTGATTTTTGGAACTGTACCTCACGCAAACGAAAAACGCTATATAATTCTTTCCTAAAAATTAAGAACGAAATTCAGTTTCTCTTAAAATAACTCGATCGCCTTGCCGAACAATCAAGTTAGCGGGTTTTGCTTCCCCATCCGTTATAAACTGTTCGACGACATAAGAATATTCTCCGTTTTGCCAAATAGTACGGCAAACGCCCTCCCGACAAGTGACTTTTCCGCCTGTTAAATCGATGCAATTATTTTTGTTGTCGCAGCCTCGATAACTCACACTTCCAGTGCCATTCGTTCCATCCCAAGACTTCATATTGCCAATTTCTAGCCGCCATTTTCCATTACTTAAAATAGTGGTATCTTGTTGGGCAGAATCGCCAGAATCGGCAGAACCGACAATTTTAACCTCAGAAATCAGGTTTTCTAAGCGTGTTTTGCCGCAAGGTTCGTTACTTTGACAGTCATTGACGCGCGTTTCTTGATAAGTTAAACGAGCTTTTTTATTCAATAATTCTGAAGCGCCTTCGCAAACTTCAAATGTTGCGCCTAGGTTGTAAGTTTTATTGTTATCGTCTGCGACTGTTGCGTAGCACATTAAATCTCCGGATTGTAGTTGAGTAATCGTTCCTAAGCTTGGGTAACTTGAATCATTTTTAGCAGCTTCTTTTTCAGAACTCTTGACATTTTCTTTCTGAGGACTGCTGGATTTTTCTGTTTCGGGACTCTTTAAAGTTTCCTTTTCCGAACTGCTTGAATTTTCCCTTTCAGTAAGGCTAACGTTTTCTTTTTCAGCACGGCTCGGATTGTTTGGTTCGGAAAGGCTCGAATCCTTAGAACAACTTCCTAAAAATACTGAAACCGTACCTAAAAGAATCATTAAACTCGCAATCGCACGTTGCTTTATTTTCGCCATTTTACTTTCCACCAAAAGCTTTAGCCATAAGCTAGCTATGCGTTTTCAGGCTGAGGGAAGACTGAGTGCCACTTGATAAATAGGCACAGGTTCGGGCAATCCCTTTAATTCCTGCGGTCCGCAATAGTTAACTTCAAGAGACAAATTATTTTTTACGACTTCATAAACGGTTTGCGAGATGCAAATCCCGCCCGGTTCTGCTTTGGCTTGCAATCGCGCGGCGATGTTGACTCCAACGCCTAAAACGTCGTCGCCGTTAAAGAAAACATCGCCAACGTGAATGCCAATTCGATGTCTTAGAATTGCAATATCCGGCAAAGTTTCAGCCTTTTTCGCTAACGCTCTTTGAATTTCTCGAGCGCAATCGACGGCTTTAACGGCGCTGACAAAATAAATTAATAAGCCATCGCCCATCGATTTAAGAACTTGTCCGTCGTAGCGCTGACAAATCTCGCGCATGAGTTGAAAGTCGCGTTGCATCGATTCTAATGCTTGGGTAGGATTGGCGACAGAAAGTGCAGTAGAATCGACAACATCGGTAAAGGCGATCGCGGCTAAGCTGCTTCCTTGCGTTGCAATAGAGGGTGTTTCCGGACGAGGGGCAATTTGCGAAACTCCCTCGAGACGCTCGCGGAAATAATCGCGATATACCGCACAGCGAGGTAATACTTCATTGCCGCTCAAATGCAATAACCCCATACTATACAGTTTAAAAGCCGTGTCGGGTTGAATAGAAACAGGTTCGTTTGCTGCTACCACAACCCTAAAATCGATCGCGAGTTGGGGATATTGTTTGAGAATCCAGAGATTGCGGCGCAGGTGATCCCCGTATAATCCCGATTCCGAGGCTCCGGTTTGCAGCAGTCGCTCGAGGGTTGTATCGCCTTTAGCAATATGATAGAGAGCGAGGCGCACTAGGTAAGGATGTCCGCCAACGGCAGCTAACAACGGTTCGATCTCGCGCGCTTTCCAGTCCAATCCGTGCAACTGCGCTAAGTGCTGCACCTGTTGGCCATTAAATTCAGGCAGTTCGACGGGCAACCCGACGTTAAACGGCGATTGATTGACATTGAGGCGCACGTAAACTTCCGTCGAATGCACCACGACTAAGCGCAACTTTTGCCAAATTTCTCGATTTTTCGCCTCTTCGTGCCAAGCGCGCAACAAGCTAAAAAAGTCTTCCGCAATTTCAGGATATTCAAAAACGCGATCGACTTCATCGAGTCCGAGAACGATTGGACTCTCGATTTCTTGCAGTAAATAGTCTTCAAAATACGTCGTACAATTTTCCTTACTGCCGAAAAGATCGTCCCAGTAATCGCCAACGCGGTTGGGGATTTGTAGGCGGCGGGTAATACTGGCACAAAACCAGCGCAAAAATTTATCGAGATCGGCAAAAATTTTGCCGTCGGCGAGTTGAAAGCTAAGGCTGACGGGTTTGCCGCCCTCTTGTTCGGCGTGCTGGAGAATGCGCGCCATCAGCGAGGTTTTGCCCATTTGTCGGGGCGCTTTAATGCGAATTAAACTGCCCGGTTGGATGATGGTTTCGTAGCAGCGCGCTTCGATGGGCGGGCGTTCGATGTAGAAGACTGATGTTAAACCGACTTGTCCTTCGGGTAGAACGGGTTCGGCGGCGGGTAAGGGTTTGCCGCTGGGACTTTCTTCGGCGGGGAGGAGGGTGGGGAGATAGTCTTCTTCGGTTGGGAAGTCTTCTGGCGCGCCGGAAAGCCGAAGGTGCAGTTCTTCGAGGAGGGCGGGCGTGTCGGCGGGAGAGTGCCAGTCGCGCGTGCCGCTGCGCGGATCTTCGTTAGAGCGTAAACTGGCGAGATAGCCGCGCAATTCGTAGTTGAGGGGGGCGCGTTCGGGCAGGTTGACTCGTACTAGGAGGATGGCGGGTTTACCGTCGAGGGAGCGATCGCGCCGCCCTTTGACGCGACTCACCTGCTCGGTTATCATTTCGCTGGTGGCTGCATACTCGCACAACAACACCACGAACAGATCGCAAATTTCTAAACCCTCGTTGGCGCGGCTGTTCCATTCTTCGCTCGGACAGAGGAAGACGCGATAACCCTCGGCGGTTAGCGCTTGGTAAAGTTCGTTAGCGAGGGTGCGATCGATGTCGCGATCGGCGTAGGCGATCGAGACGATCTCCGGGCGATCGACAACGGTTGCTTCTGCCTTGAGGGTTAGATTTGAGAGACGACTCGTTTCAAGGACAACTGTTTCGGCATCCGTTTCATCGAGTTCGGGCTGGCTGCTGGGGAAGAGTTCGCCGATGGGAGTGGTGAGGACGCGACTCACGCCTTGGAAAAAACGACTGAGGGGAGAGATGTTTTCGCCGTCTCGAGCGCGCCGTTCTAAATCCTCTAAGACAGCTTTAGCAGATGGATAGCGCTGGGAGTAGGAAGGGGAAACCATTCTCGAGATAACCGCGATCGTCTCCGGGCTGATAATTAAATCTAGATGCCAGTTATTTTCCCAATCGGGTTCGCTTTGGAACTGAAGCGGTTTTTTGCCGGTGAGGGCTTGAATGGCGATAATACCGAGGGCGTAAATATCGCTGTTGGGCTGGGGGTTGCCTTGGGCTTGTTCGGGGGCGATGTAGCCCGGAGTGCCGATAACAACGGTTTGTGTTGCGGGGTTGCGCTCGTTGCCAGAAACCGTTCGCACTTGCTTGACGGCTCCAAAATCAATCGGACAAAGCTTATCATCCGAGGCGCGCCGGATAATATTATCGGGTTTGAGGTCGCGGTGAATGACCCCAAAACTATGAATGAACTCGAGAACGGGCAAAATTTCTTTGAGGAGATTGAGAACTTGATGTTCTGTCCATTGTTGCCCCGGTAAGAATTCCCCGCGCAAGGAGAGTCCGTCGATGAATTCCTCGACGAGGAAAAATTCGGCGTTCTGCTCGAAGTAAGCCAGTAGGCGCGGAATGCGATCGTGATTGCCGAGTTTTTCGAGGATTTCGGCTTCTTGGTGAAATAACCGCCGCGCTACCGTTACATCTCGCGGCGTGTTGCTTAGTGGTTTGAGTTGCTTGACGACGCACTCCGGCTGTCCGGGGCGGCGGCGATCTTCAGCCAGGTAGGTTTGACCAAATCCTCCCGCTTCCAAAACTCGAATAATATGGTAGCGTCCGTCTAGGACTTGACCTAATATCACCGACACCTCACCCCCTTGAAGAAATTAATGGCGTTATCCTCAGTTTAGCGAATTGTTGAGTTTTATCCACCCTTAAACGCTCGTTGCGCGATCGCGCTAATCTTCGCGATTTTTCTGCATAGGACGTTTAAGCGATCGCTGTAGTAAGCGATCGATATCGAACTCTTTAAAGGGGTAAAAAATAGCCATCTTGTCAGATTGAAATAGGGCTTGCTGAATAATGAATAATTGATACTCTTAAGACATCCCTCGGTTGAAAGGTTTTCATTCTCACTATCAGCAAATAGTTATTGAAGTAAAAAGAATGCAGTCGTAGAGACGTTTCATGAAACGTCTCTACTTATTGAATCGGTTAGAGCGGAAGGTTAGAAGAAATAACTGTTGAGGTTATCTCCAACTCGCTTCAATGGGCTACGAAATTGAATCATTCGCTCTGTTTTCTAGCGGCAAATATCCTTCGATGAGAAAATCGGGTTCTATACCCGTCACGGTAACGCGCTCCAGTTGTAACGCTTGCGTCATTTGAGTTAATCCTAATTCGCCGATGGGAGAAGGCGCATCGCGACCGCCGATAATTTTGGGGGCGACAAAGGCCATAATTTTATGAACGGCAGATTGCGCGATCGCTTCAGCAGCCAAAACGCCCCCACATTCCCATAAAATCCGAGAAAGGCCGCGATCGTACAAATGCGCCATTGCCGCCGCTGGAGTTAAGGGCGACAATTCCACCACTTCTACGCCCAGTTGCTCCAATTTCCCGCGAACGGTGGCATTTGCCCCCGTTTCTGTTAATACCAGTGTTGCGACTTCCGCCGTATGCCATAACTTCGCCTCGAGGCGTAAGTTCAAACTGCGACTCATAACGACGCGCAACGGGTTGTGGGGATGGACGTTATGGCTGGTGAGGAGGGGATTATCTTGGCGCGCGGTGTTGCCCCCAATAATAACGGCATCGGCGGCGGCGCGTTCCCAGTGGACGAGATGGCGTGCTTTCTCTCCCGTTACCCAAGCACTATGGCCGCTGCTAGCCGCAATTTTGCCATCTAGGGTCATGGCATACTTGAGAATGCCGAAAGGTTGTTGGTAACGGATGCGATGAAAGAAAGCTTCGTTCAGTTGGCGACAGGCGGCTTCTTCGACTCCGACGATAACTTCGATTCCCGCCGCGCGCAGGCGATCGACTCCCGTTCCGGCAACGAGGGGATTGGAATCGATCGCGCCGACTACCACTTTTGCCACGCCTGCCGCGATTAAAGCTTCAGTACAGGGCGGGGTTCGTCCGTGGTGATTGCAAGGCTCTAAATTGACGTAAACCGTCGCTCCGCGCGCGTTTTCGCCCGCCGCTTGCAGCGCAAAAATTTCGGCATGGGGCTGTCCGGCTGCGGGATGGAAGCCTTCGCCGACAATCTCGCCATTGCGCGCAACAATCGAACCGACGAGCGGGTTTGGGGTTGTGCGCCCCAAGGCGCGGCGGGCTAGTTCTAGACAGCGCTGCATCATGGCGCGATCGACCCAACCGATCGCGTCAGGGAAGGGGGAGGAAGATTGCATAGCAACAGATGGGGGAAGTAAGATGACAGCAATTGTGGCTCTAGGGGAAGTGGCAAGATTGTCGTGGCTTCAGCCCGACGTAGTGTGTCAAAATAGGCCCAAGCCCGACTTTATTTTTAGAGATACCACACAATGTTTGTCCGGTGGGAGCAACGGAAGGAGAATTTAGAAGCAGTGCTGGTTGAGGCTGACAGTCAAGCTCGGCAACGAGTTGTCAAAACGCTAGCCTGCATTAAAAACGAAGACGTTCATACATATTGGGGACATCTGAATTTTTGGAAGGATGTTTCGAGTGTCTTAGAAGATTTCCCGGACGAAACGCGCGAGCAAATCGTTGGCGAGCTTTCCGGGCGGATTGTCCCCGTTCCAAATTGGGCGGTGGAGAGAATGGAAGCTTTGTTTAACGAATATCATCAACGAGGCGAATCGCTCTTGGAAGCGATCGAGGCAGAAAAACAACGGCACGAGATGAAGTTAATCGAACTGACGCTGCAAGAAAAAGGCGAACGCGAAGAATTGGAGGCGAAGAAGGCGACGTTGTTAGAGGAGATTGCTAGCGAGTTGGGTCGGAATGATGAGTGATGAATTGTGAGCGATCGATTATGAGTAGAGGCGGGTTTTAAAACTCGATACCTTATACTCTTT
Source organism: Oscillatoria sp. FACHB-1406 (assembly GCF_014698145.1). Taxonomy (NCBI): domain Bacteria; kingdom Bacillati; phylum Cyanobacteriota; class Cyanophyceae; order Oscillatoriales; family Oscillatoriaceae; genus Oscillatoria; species Oscillatoria sp. FACHB-1406. The sequence continues at coordinate 24,274 of NZ_JACJSM010000009.1, forward strand.
CATCATTCAGAACTCATCATTCATCATTGATTTTCCAGCATTCTTGCGCGATCGCCCAATCTTCCCGAGCGCGGATAACAAAGACGCGAACCGGCGATTCAGCACTGGCAATATCGCGATCGATGGGACGCGCTTCATTTTCGGCTTCATTGAGTTGCAATCCGAGGAATTCTAAGGCTTGGCAAGCACTGCGCCGCACGAGGGGAGAATTTTCGCCGACACCGCCGGTAAAAACGAGGGTATCTAAACCACCTAAAGAGACTAGCATCGCTCCAATGTGTCGCTGCAAGCTGTGGAGGTAAACCTCTAAGGCGAGTTGGGCGCGATCGCTTCCAGACGCGATCGCGCGATTAATTTGTCGCAAATCGTTCCCCACTCCCGACAGTCCCTTCAACCCCGATTCTTTATTCAGCAAGCGGTTTAAGCGTTCGACATCGTAGCCCTGACGCAGTAAGTGAATGAGAATGCCGGGATCGATACTTCCGGAACGACTGCCCATCATTAACCCTTCCAGGGGCGTAAATCCCATTGTCGTATCGATGCAAGTGCCGTCGCGGATGGCGGCGAGAGATGCGCCGTTACCGAGGTGGCAGGTAATCAGGCGGTGGGGAAGGCGATTTTGTAGCGCTGCGACGCGATCGCGGCAATACTGATGGTTGATCCCGTGGAACCCATAGCGGCGAATCCCTTGTTCGTAAAAAGAGTAAGGAATGGGATAAACGGCGGCGGCGGGGGGAAGGGTAGCGTGAAAGGCGGTATCGAAGACGGCGACTTGCATTACATCGGGCAGCACTTTAGAAATTGCGTCGATTCCTTCGAGGTTGACGGGATTGTGTTCCGGTGCAAGGGGAATCAAAGACGCGATCGCCTCGACAACTTCCGGAGTCACGCGCACCGCTTCGCGATACTTCTCGCCGCCGTGAACGATGCGATGTCCGACAGCATCGATTTCTTGGAGATCGGATAGCACTTGCGTTTCACCTTGATACAGCGTCGCTAACATTCGCCCTATCCCTTCTTGGCGTTCTCCCCCTAAAATTTGTTCTTCTAACGATGTACCTTGCTGCGTTGTCACCGACAGCATCGCCGCATCCTGCATCCAGTCAATTTTCGCTTCCCAAAGCGGTTTGGGCGGCGTATCGGGAAGGGCATTCAGGATTTCGTACAAACAGCTTTTTTGGGTGCTAGAACCCGCATTTAAAACCAGAATTTTCATGGCGATTAGTTTAGCGCTTCCTGCAAGATTTCTTAGAGCGAGCTTGTTATCGTTAGTTTAGAAGAGTCCTCGTTAGTGACACTTTAAGACTGTAAGACTGTAAGACTGCGATATGTTTAACCGCTCGAAGCTATTCCTTCTCTCCCTCCTCGCTATCTCAGCAACCCTAAATGGATGCCCTAGCGTCCAACCCCCCGTTACCAATAATCCGCCCTCCCCCGAACCCAGCCAGACTTCTGAACCCCCTCCTAGTTCTCCTAAACCCGCCTCGCCAACCCCCACGCCTCAACAACCTCAATTTAAAAATCGCGTTAAAGTTTATTTCCCTAAAACGCCTGAAAGTAACGAGAACTTCAGTTACGTCGAACCCGTTTGGAGAAATACTAACAGCGATGGGGTCGCTCAATTCGCGATCGCGCAACTCCTCGAAGGTCCCACCTCCCAAGAACAACAAGTCGGACTCGTCCGCGCCGTCCGACTAAAAGACGCATCCAACTGCGGCAGCGACTTTAAGATTGAAATTGCCAAAAAAGTCGCGCAACTGCAATTTTGTCGCACGGTTGTTTCCGGCGGCGTGGGAGATGATGCGCGCGCCCTCAGCGCCCTCAACGCTACCCTCAAACAATTTCCCACCGTCGATTCTGCTGTTATTCTCGATAAAAATGGCAACTGTCTTGGCGATGGTAGCGGCGACAACCGCTGTTTAGCCAACCTTCCCCGCAAACTCGATACGACGGCAAAACTTGCCCTAACTAGCCTCGGCCCCGTTCGCGTCGGGATGACCCCGGAAGAAGCAAGCCGCGCCGCCGGAACTAAAATTGTCGAGTGGGGAACCAACCCCGAACGCTACTGCCTGTACTATCGACCGGAAGGCGAACCGAAAGACGTTTCTTTTATGGTCGTCGAAGGTCGAATTGCCCGCATTGATATCGACACTCGCAGCATTACTACGCTCGGAGGCGCAAAAATTGGCGACAGTGAAGCGCGCATTCGCGCACTCTATCCCGGACAAATCAAAGCAGAACCCCACGAATACGTTTCGGGGGGCAAATATCTCATTTTTGTGCCGCGAGACTCCGCACAGGGCAATTATCGGGTAGTTTTTGAAACTGACGCGAGCGGAATAGTCACCCGGCTTCGCAGTGGCAAATTGCCGGAAGTGAAGTATGTTGAAGGCTGCGCTTAGCGATACAATTTTCGACACGGTAGCTCGAGCGAGGGCGACTCGAAACAGTCGAATCAGTGGGCTACGAGTTGGAATTTCTTTGGAGTTTTAAGGGGAATGTGCCTCCCCCAAAGAACGTTTCGCAAGCTTCAAGGGATTCCATTCTCAATTGTCCTTGTCAATTGTCAATTATCCATTATCCATTAGCCCCCTATGACCAAAATCCTCATTCTCTATTCCTCCCTCGGTTCGGGACATATCAGCGCGGCGAAGGCACTGGAGGAAGCTTTTGCTCGTTTTCCTGAAGTGACGGTGACGAGTGAAGATGCTCTCGATTATGCCAGTCCGATCTATCGCAGTGCAGTTACCCAAGCTTACAAGCAATTAAGCGAGAAAGCGCCGCAGTTATACAAAGCGTTTTATGAAGGCAGCGATACGGCGGATTTGGAAAAATCCCTCGATAATAACCTCGCTTGGGCAAAAATCGAACGTCTTTTCTTTAGGAAATTGGGTCAGTTGGTACGAGATCTAGACCCCGATGTTATTGTTTGCGTCCAACAAATTCCCAGTCGTTTTCTGCAATTATTGGAACAAGAAGATAAGCTTTCTAAACCGCAATATGTCGTTATTACCGATATCATTGCCCACAGCACTTGGATTAATTACGGTGTTGATGGCTATTTTTTGCCGAATAAATTGGGAGCTAATTTGTTGATTCAACGTGGCGTAAATCCCGATATTCTCCACGTTACCGGGATTCCCATCAAGCTGGAGATTATGGAACCAAAAACGAAGGAAGAGGTGCGATCGCGTCTCAATCTTCCCTTAGATGCTCCCGTTATAACCCTTTTTGGCGGCGGACTCAATTCCCGTCGAGTTCGCGCTATGGTTGTGGATTTGCTAGCGACTTTGCCTTCGGGAACGTTAATCGTGGGGGCGGGGCGCAATGAGGATTTGTTGGAGGCCTTGGAAGAAGTTGAAAGCAGTCCGACGGTGGAGTTACGCAAGCTTGGGCTTATCGATTCGGTTGACGATTTGATAGTCGCAAGCGATGTAGCGATCGCGAAGGCGGGCGGACTGATTAGCAGCGAAATCTTGGCACGCGGTACGCCGACGGTAATTGTGGATCCGATTCCGGGACAAGAAGAACAGAATGCCGACGCGATCGCGGCAGCAGGGGCAGGCGTACAATTGCGATTATTAGAAATGGTTGCCCCAGCAGTTCGTTATTTGCTCGAACATCCAGAACGCCTTCAGGAGATGCGAAAATCTGCCCTCGAAATCGGGCAACCTCGCGCTGCGTTGAATATTGCTGAGTGCATTCTTAATGATTGGCGATCGCGGAATAATGAATAGTGAATAATGAATAATGAATGATGAGTGGTGAATGGGGGAATGATGAGTGATGAATAGTGAATGATGAATAATGAATAGTGAATGATGAATAATGAATGATGAGTGCTTGAGGAGGAAGCACAATTGGCTCGCTAACTCCTATTTGGGACGTTCCAACAAGCCCTAATTATCCATTATCCATTGTCAATTATCCATTACCTAATTATCCATTATCCATTGTCAATTATCCATTATTTACTTCGTTCTTCTAAGACGCGATAAACATCCCGCAATTCAACGTTATGGTGTGCCATCGCGACGAGGGCGTGATAAAACAAATCGGCGACTTCGGAAGCGATCGCGCTTTTATCGTCATCCTTACAAGCCATCACCACTTCTGCGGCTTCTTCCCCAATTTTTTTCAAGATTTTGTTATCGCCGCCGTTGAATAACTTGCAGGTGTAAGACGTTTCGAGGGGATTATCGCGGCGATCGCGAATTGTTTCGTACAATCCCGATAACGTATTGGCTGGCGGCGCTTCTTTCCCCTCCCCGACTTGATGGAAACAACTGCGCTCGCCCGTATGACAAGCGATATCGCCGATTTGTTCGATCGCGACCAAAATCGCATCGCTATCGCAATCGTAACGCAGCGATCGCACCTTTTGGAGGTGTCCGGAAGTTGCCCCCTTATGCCACAATTCTTGGCGCGAGCGGCTCCAGTACCACATTTCCCCCGTTTGCAGCGTTTTCTCCAGGGATTCTCGATTCATCCAGGCCATCATTAGCACCGTACCATCGAGGTAATCCTGCGCGATCGCTGGAACTAAACCTTGTTCGTTGTAGCGGATGCGATCGAGGGGAATGGCGCGATCGAGACTTGACGGGGAAACAGTAGACATTGCAGAAACTTAACTATCGGGCTTGTAGCTCCAATATTGTATAGTCTCCTATGATAATTCGTAATTCGTAATTCGTAATTCGTAATTCCCCCCTCATCATTCACCATTCACCCATTCATAATTCATCATTCATAACTCATAATTCCCCCACTCATCATTCATAACTTAAGAGTATTACGAGCGGCTATAACGTAATCCTCGCCGCCCTCCTAAAAGCTTAAGGGGATGAACTTTGGTTACGACTTCTTCTAAGGGGAGAACGCGCTGCCGATCCGTCAGCGTATTGACTTGATAGACTTGTTGATTGGTATAGTCAAAACCCGTCAGCCAGCCGCTTTGGTGGTGATAAGCCCCTGTATCGATATCGAGCCAACCGCAACCGCGCGCTAATTTTCCAGGCTGAACGCCGGGGAGGGTAAAGGTGATCGTATGACCGGCGATAATTAGTTTGTCTGGGAAAAAGGGTTCGACCATGTAATGAAATTCATCGCGAATCCAGCAAAACTGTTCGATAGTTTGCTCTTCGAGGGGCATTTGCGGATGCACGCCTGCATGAACTAGCCAAATATCGCCTAAATCTAGGTAGGCGGGCAGATTTTTTAGCCATTCAAAATGTTCGGGCGGAATTCCGCGATCGCCGTAACTGTCGAGGGTGGCTTGACCGCCGCTGTAGAGCCAGGATTGACGAATGTGATGGGGCAAATCTGGCTCTTCTAGGACATCGAGAAACATTTGTTCGTGGTTGCCGAGCAAACAAGGACAGTTATTTGACATCACGAATTCTACAACTCGATCGCTGTCCGGGCCGCGATCGATTAAGTCGCCCACAAAGTAAATCATATCCTCCGCAGTGGGTGCGATCGCATCTAGTAACTGCATGAGTGCATCGTAGTAACCATGCACATCTCCAATAAAAATTCGACGCTTTGTCATTGTTTCCCTTCGCACATCCAAAAATACATCGAACAGCAGATTTTCCTTAACATCGAGCAATCCTAACGATTTCCCCGAGTGAGAGGGATTGTTTGTTATGCCGATCTGTTTAACGTTCCCGATTTTGACTGGCAACCACTATTTAATTATAGGAACTGCTATAAGAACCGCGACGGGCTGCACTTTCTGCTCTTATACGTTAGCAGCCCTTCGCGCGGAAAATCCGTTAGACTTAACCCTAGATAAGGTTTGAGGTTCAGTAGGGCGTGACTTATTCTACAGCAGTAAAAATTAATATTTTGCAACAGCCAACGAGTGGAGCATGGGTCGAACAGGCGATCGCGAATCTCGATGAAGTCTTACTCGACCATTCCCACTGCGAACGCAAAGCAGCAGCCACGGCACTCAATCTCATGTTTCGCTACCCTGCGCGCGAGGAACTCGTCCGACAACTGACGGCGATCGCGCGCGAGGAACTGGAACATTTCGAGCAAGTCAATCAATGGCTGGCACGACGAGGCGTACCGCTTGCACCGCTGAACGCGCCGCCCTACGCTGCCGGACTCAAAGCGCAAGTCCGCCGCGCCGAACCGCACCGATTGCTGGATTCCTTGCTTGTTTCGGCGTTAATTGAAGCGCGATCGCACGAACGCCTCGCCCTCCTCGGGGAATATTGCCCCGATCCCGAACTGGCTAAATTCTACCGCGCTCTGGTCGCCTCAGAAGCTCGACACTACGGCGTTTATTGGCTGCTTGCCGATACTTACTGCGATCGCGCCGTCGTGCAAAGTCGCCTCGAAGAACTCGCCGTTATTGAGAGCGAACTGCTTGCCACCTTACACCCAGAACCCCGCGTCCACAGTTGAGCGAAATTCCCCGTATCGGGTAGGTTTGCCAAAAAATTCAGCATTAAGGCAGCGATCGCGTTTTTAATTGACACAAATGCTGCTACACTAAATAAGCTAACCTCAAAGGTTATGGGGGCGTGGCGGAATGGTAGACGCTGCGGACTTAAAATCCGTTGACCCTGAACAAGTCGTGTGGGTTCAAGTCCCACCGCCCCCATTCTAATTCGTAGTTCGTAATTCGTAATTCGTAATTGGGAGTCTTAGCTTAGGACATTGGGTAGGGTGGGCAGCGCCCACCAGCCAAGACTTTCAGCGGGGAGGGCGGGTTTTTATTTCTAGATCGCTCTCATAACAATAGTTTCAGCTAAACCCGCCCCTACAAGTCTTGTTAACTTTTTTTATGCCCTCCTACTTACAGGCGATTTATTCTTTCTTTATGTCAGTGCTATTCGATTAGGGCTGAGTTTCGCACGCACCAATACTCACCCACTCGCTCGAACCATCTTGCCAATGTTCCTTTTTCCAAATCGGGGCATTATGCTTGAGCGTATCAATTGCGTAACGACACGCTTCAAACGCTTCACCGCGATGGGGACAACCAACCGCCACCAAAACGCTAATTTCGCCAATTTGAAGTTTCCCAACGCGATGGTGAATAATCACTCGATTGGTACTCGGCCAGGTTACTTGAATTTCTGCGGCAATTTTGCGGAATATTTCTAACGCCATCGGTTCGTAGGCTTGATATTCCAAAAAAGCGACGGATTTTCCATCAGTTTTATTACGAACCGTACCGCTCATTACGACAACTGCCCCATTACTTGCATTATCCGCTAACCCATACGCTTCTTCTAAGGAAAGGGGGGCAAACGTAATGCGAAAGGCGTTTCTTTCTACAATTTTGGAGTCGGCAAGAGAGGGAATCATGAAACTATAGCAATCCTTTCTTAACAAGGGGTGAAATCGTCGTAATGCCGATTCCTAACCGCGATACACTGATTTTTTTCCTGTAGGGGCATAACACTGTTATGCCCTCTTGGTTATGTTCTCTTGGGGAATCGTGCAAAATCAATGGATCCAGTAGTGGCAATCGTGAATAATAGAAAAAGAAGCTGAAACCCAGCAATTGCACATTCATTTTATCCTTATCTGCTCATCTAAATTCTCGAACGATATGGAACAAAACACCGATCCGTTGGATGCAGTCGAACTGAAGTCAGAAAAAGGCGCGGACTACACCCCACTGAGAGACCTGCTGAAGACGCAACAATCGAAGGACGCGGACAAAGAAACCATGATAGTGATGCTCGAAATTGCGGGACGGAGAAGGCAAGTTTGGTTAGATACTGAAAGCATCGACACATTTCCCTGCGCCGACTGCGTACTACACCCCATTGTTTATTGAGATTTAGGATGGGATGCGTCACGTTTGTGTAGGGGCATTGCTGGCGATCGCTGAGTAAATATACAGATGTCTCTCGCTCTGTCAACCTATCGGTAAAAACTACACGGGTTTTTCACCATAACTTCACGAAAATTTTGCATTATTAGGCATTCACGCGAGTAAATTGGTAAATAGGTGCTATTCGCTTTCGGTATTAGCGATCGCCATTCCGCCCAAACTTCGTTACCTATATCGGTATGCCTGCACTTTCCGCCTGGACTCAATATCAACAAACCGCCCTCCTGAGAGGAGAAATTATTTTGAACGCGCAGTCCCATACAGCTTGGGGTGGCGCTTGTACGGCGAGTATGTATCTGCCGATGGCGCGATTGCTCGTTTGGCAGCAAGTTACGAACTATCCGCGTTGGGTTCACTACTTCCCCGATATCGTCGAAAGTCGGGTTTTACCGGAAGCCGAAGGTTTGACTTCTGGGTACAAGCGATTGTATCAAACGGCTCGCAAAGCTTTTCTGATGCTGGCGGTTGAGGTGGAAATTTACCTCAAAGCGATCGAAGTTGTCCAGCAGCAAATCCAATTTCGCATGGAAAAAGGAAGTTTCGTCGATTTCAGCGCCGATCTCAAGTTAGAAGACTTTGAGAACGGCACTCTCCTATCCTACAGCGTTGCTGCTACTCCCTTAATCCCCGTCCCCGGACTGTTGATTCAGCAAGCGATGCACTTCGATTTACCCACGAATATGCGGAAAATGCGTCAGGTTTTGTGCGATCGCGCTTAGAGGCTATATCGTGAAGAAAATCTCGAATTCTCAGTTGGGCAAGCATTGTCTTTCCCGATTTTAAATCAAAAAAAAGGGACGGTATTGAACCGCCCTAGAAGGAGATTACACGGGTAAAATAGTCATCTTTAAGGGGCTTCGTCTGGGTAGACTTTTTGATACTCCTCCAATTCTTCGACGGAGAGTAACGGCTTAAAAGCTTCTTGGCGCGATTGCAATAAACTTTGAGCTAGCGCCGACATTTCGCGATCGCGCAATCCTGCATCTGTTAGTTCGTCGAAGCAGCGATGATAAACTTGCTCCAGTTCGTGGTGAAATTTAAACCGTAAATCCCGCGCTTTATTTTCATCGGATTGCTTCCAGTTAACCCAATCTTGCGCTTTGAGAAACACTTCCGTTAACTCCGCTTCCGGCGTTCCCGGTTCGGGTTGATAGCCATATTCCCAGCGGGTTAAGGGCGGCAGCGACATTAAAATCGATTCGGTGCGCCCGTTGGTTTGCAAGCCGAAAATCGTGCCGCGATCGTAAACTAAATTAAACTCAACGTAGCGTCCCCGGCGATACAATTGGAAGTTACGTTCGCGATCGCCGTATCCCAAATCTTTTCTGCGATCGACAATAGGCAAATACGCCGGTAAGAAGGAATGCCCGCAGCTTTGAGCGAACGCAAACAAATCTTCCCAACCGCGCCCCACAAAACCGACTTCTTTCGCGTACTGCCCCGCCTCCTGTTCCGGATTTGAACCGCAGTACAACTGCCCGCGATAATCTTGGTAATCAAAGAAAATCCCGCCTACGCCCCGTGCTTCTTGGCGATGTTTCAGGTAAAAATATTCATCGCACCAGCGTTTAAACACATTGTAATATTCCGGGTGATGCGCGTTGCACGCTTGCTGGATGGTTTTGTGGAAATGAATGACATCTTCAACAAAAGGATAGTACGGCGTGAGATCGATACCACCGCCAAACCACCAAATCGGGCCAGCTTCAAAGTAACGATAGTTGAGGTGAACGGTGGGAATGTAAGGACTGCGCGGGTGGAGAACCATTGAAGTTCCCGTCGCAAAGTAGCTGTGTCCTGCTGCTTCCGGGCGTTGCGCCAAAATTGAAGGCGGAAGCGTATCCCCCCACACCGCCGAGAAATTAACGCCGCCTTGCTCGAATACACCGCCATCGCGAATCACGCGCGTGCGCCCGCCGCCGCCGCCTTCTCGCTCCCAGCTATCCTCCTTAAACTTCGCTTTGCCATCGATTTCTTCTAAACCTTGGCAGATTTCATCTTGTAAGTCCATTACGAACTGCTTTGCTCGGTCTTTGGAGTCCGCAGGCGGCATTCTGTTTTCGGTCGTGGGTTGGGGAAGGGGTTGGACGCGATCGCTCATAACTTCTCAATTCCTTCGTTGCTGAAAAATTTGCCTTTAATAACTCTATGGATATAGACCGCTTTAAGAGCGATTTCTTTTCAAATCTTCACATCCTGCCGTTAAAGCACGGATTAATAGGCTTTGTAGCGTTACTCGTTCCCTCCAATGTAAAGTTTTGAAAACTTATTTATCTCCAAATGCTTTATCGCTATAGAGTGATTAAACGAAATCGCCCATTTCCCAGCTTAGGAGAGCAACCCATGACTTGCGACTTAGCAACGCAACTGCGAGAAGGAACCAAGCAATCCCACACCCTAGCGGAAAACACCGCCTTTATGAAATGCTTCCTTAAAGGGATTGTGGAAAGAGAACCACTCCGCAAACTTTTTGCCGATTTGTACTTCGTTTACAGTACCCTAGAAGCAGAACTCGAACGCCACATCGAGCATCCGGCTGTCGGAGCGATTTATTTCCCCGAATTAAACCGTAAAGAGAAGTTAGAGCAAGACTTAGCGTATTTTTATGGGGAAGATTGGCACGATTTGATTCATGCGTCCGCAGCGGGAAAAACCTATGTCGCGCGCATCAAAGAAATTTCCAACAACGAACCCGAACTCCTGATTGCTCATGCCTACGTTCGTTATATGGGCGATCTTTCCGGCGGACAAGCCCTGAAAAATATTATCCGTTCTGCCTTAAAATTACCGAGCGATCGCAGCATTAACTTCTATGAATTCAATGCAATTTCCACCGTTGAAGCGCGGCGAGAATTCAAAAATAAATATCGCGACGCGCTCGATCGACTGCCGATTGATAAGACTACCGTTGCCAGAATTGTTGAAGAAGCAAATTATGCGTTTGCGCTCAATCGCGATGTCGTTCATGAATTAGAAAACGAAGTAAAAGCCGCCATAGGTATTCATGTTTTCGAGTTACTAACGCGCCAAGATATTCCAGGTAGTACCGAACGCGCTCCCGGAAAACCAGCAGTAGAATTAGTCGCGGTTGAATAATGAATAATGGATAATACGATGATACGGCTTAAAGTATTTTAAGCTATTATCAACTATCCATTATTTATCGTTTTTTTACATTAGAAACTTTCCTCAAAAACTGTAATGCAACTTCTAGAACAAGCCGTAAAATTCGATACAAACCTAATTCAAAAATACAATAAACCCCTACCTAGATATACGAGCTATCCCCCGGCTACGCAACTCACAACCGATTTTACAGGCAACGATTTCAAAGCCGGAATCGTAGCCGGAAATTACAAACAAACGCCACTTTCCCTCTATTGCCATATTCCCTTCTGCGAAACGCCGTGTTATTTTTGCGGTTGCAACACCCTGATAACGCAACGCAAACAAGTTGCGGAACCTTACCTTAACTACCTCGCCCGCGACATCAAACAAGTTGCCGAACTGGTTGATTCTCAGCGCCAAGTTAACCAGATGCACTGGGGCGGGGGTACGCCAAATTATTTAAATCAGACTCAGATTGAGTTTTTGTGGCGAACGATTCAATCGCACTTTAACTTCAATCCGGACGCAGAAATTTCGATTGAAATTAATCCTCGCTTTGTCGATCGCGACTACATTTTATTTTTAAGAAATTTAGGCTTTAATCGCATCAGTTTCGGCATCCAAGACTTTAACCCCATCGTTCAGCAAGCCATTAATCGCGTCCAACCCGAAGAAATGCTATTCAATGTGATGAGTTGGATTCGCGAGGCAGAATTTGAGAGCGTTAATGTCGATCTGATTTATGGATTGCCTTTTCAAACGCTAGAAACTTTTACAGAAACCATCAAAAAAACGCGCGAACTTAATCCCGATCGCGTGGCAGTATTTAACTTTGCTTACGTGCCGTGGATGAAAGCAGTACAGCGCAATCTTCCCGAAGATAAGCTACCTAATGCTGCCGAAAAACTCGCTATTTTCAAAATGACAATCGAGCAGCTAACGGGGAATGGTTATGTTTATATTGGTATGGATCATTTTGCCAAACCCAACGACGAACTTTCCATCGCGCAACAAGATGGAACCTTGCACCGCAACTTCCAAGGCTACACGACGCAGCCCGAATCGGATTTGCTTGGATTTGGGATGACTTCGATTAGTATGCTGCACGACGTTTACGCGCAAAATCACAAACGTCTCAAGGATTATTATGCCGCGATCGATAACAACGAACTGCCAATAGAGCGCGGTGTCAGTCTCAGTCGCGATGACTTAATTCGACGCACAGTTATCATGGAATTGATGTGCGAATTTCAACTCTCATCCCACGCCTTAGAAGAAAAATATCATTTAGGGTTCGATTTCGAGTTTGAGGATTATTTCAACCGCGAAATTCCCGAATTCAAAGCCTTAGAAGACGACGGTTTAATCGAAATCGTACCGCACGGAATTAAAGTTACCGCAGCCGGACGATTGTTAATCCGCAATATTGCTGCTGTTTTCGATGCTTATTTGCGGGAACCCAAACATCAGCAGTTTTCTAAGTCTATGTAAAGCTAATTATAAGGACGTTTAATTGAACGTTCCTACGATTTCTAGGCATTTCTAGATTAGCCCTAGTTTTAATATAAAATAAGTAGTAGTCGGGCGGGCATTACAGCAGCACTTTTAAATTTAGGGTGCAACTTTAAATTTGCAATGCCCACCCTATAAGACTTTGGTGAGCAACACAATTCAATTAATTGCTTAGGAGTCATACTCGTTACCTTGCCTACCCTACTAGACCTTCCGAATGGTTTCGTTTAGAGCGAGGAAGTATGCTTAAAAATCAATTGTGAGATCGCCATTGATACTTGACAATTTTATTCAGAAGCGATTTTCAGATGGTTGTTTGAGAGTATCTAGAATTTCTTGAAGAGTAAAATGTAAATAGTAAAATACAGGTTCTCCATTGACAGAAATAAATCCATATTTTCGATAATCTAGAAAAAGTTTTTGCGGGCGATATGAAAAATATGGACGACCTTCTCGACGATCTGAGTAACTAAGCCTCGCTTCTCCACTATTCCCTGAAAATGAAGGACTAAGATATGCAACTTGAATTGGGGTCATTTCTTCATCAAATGCAACGCTCCATTTCAACTTGTTGATTAGTCTTCCATTAATATCTCTTTCACCTAAGTCGAAAAATAAGGTGTTGTAAAAATATTCCATTTCTACTTGGTTGAAATCTTTCAAAGTTATAGTCTCCAAATATGGAACGAGTTGAACTGAATCCTCAATTTTAAGTATGCTTTTAAAGAAAACATCAGCCTCCCTAATAACGTAAGATTCAGCTATACCCTTATGCTCTTGAGTAGCAAAAGAAATAAATGGAATGTAAGAGCTATACACTCCACGATTGTTTTCATGAATTCCAAAAATGCTAAAATCACTCATGAATTTTCATCTAGATAAACTTTTTGAATTAATAAAAAATTAGCTTTAAAGACATCAATTTTGACGCGCATACCATTGTATTTTAAAGGAAACCCGATTTCTCCCCAAGGATTAGCTTCGGGTGGATTTTCGTAAAAGTAAGGAATAAAAAACCAATTTTCCGAAATGGTATGAGTTTGTTGAATAGCAAATTCATACGTCAGTTGTTTTATAATATCTTCCCTAAACTTTTGTTGTGATTTTTTAGAAAGACTGGAGTTCGTGTAAAAGCTTAATGGCACATACTTGTAGTCAACAATTATAACTTTAGAAGGGTTTCTTAGAGATCTTAAAATTAAATCTGGTCTAGGAAAGCGACGAAATCTAGTCTCACTTCTATCTCTTGCATTAAAATCGTCATATTGCCGATTTGTATAGACTAATGTGCCAGGTTTACTATCCATCTCGATACACAGTAATTCGTTCCAACCAAAGAAACCGTTCGTCTTGGAATAGGGAATATCAGAAATAGTACAATAAATCCATTGATTCCAATGTTTGCTTCCATCATGAGTAGAATAATTTCCAACTCGGCTTTGTTCTCTATCGTTTCTACGAAGATTAGAATAATTTTTTAGAGAAATATCTGTATCAGCGTATAGTATTTCTTTACGGTATTTCTTGAAAAAGAATGTGTGGCACATATCCTCCCAAAGTAATGAGAAGCCTTTAATCCCCCAAAAATCTCCATCTGTTTGGTTAGAGTTTAGTTCTCCGTATAGAAAGGTTTCTATAGCTTCATAAAGTTGCCAATAATCAGAATCTTTGTAGTAAGTGTTTCTATCAATATTGTCTAATGCTTCTTTCAAAATACTAACTGTTTCAACAAATGTATCTTTATCAAAGATAGATTGATTAACTGTAAGATAATTGTCCTGAAAGTGTTGTGAGAAGAACTGAATATCTTGCAAGCGCGCTTTAATATTATCAGGAACATCTTCTTGAAGTTGTTGCACAATTTCATCAAGAATATAGCAGTACAAATTTATTAATTCTGTACTTTCATATCTAACTATGGGACGCGCTAAGTCCATAGATTCTACATAAACTACATCATTTTCCAAGTAAACTGCTCTGTCTAAATATCGATGTATCTGAGAATAATTAATCTCTTCGCTTCGTCTAACTTTCTTTTGAATTGAATTTATAGCAAGATCGTCATAAGCTTCTAGAATTTGCTCAATCATCTTTATCTTGCTATATAAAACGCATACTTCCCCTTCTGCCGTCTGCATACTTACCCCGCCTGGAGAAAGTGTTGTTTGATCTTGGTCTCGTTGAAAATGTGAAGGATTACGATTAAATCGATTTGTAGTTATATTATCCTGCTCAAACTTTCTAAAAGTTCGATACATTCCAAAAAATAAGTTCCTAATCTCATCAAAATTTCCTTCTGGAAAGTCCTCAAATCCGTTTGGAAGACAAAACTCAAACTCTTCGCTAGATGAAGATTTACGAATTCCCACAAAAGAATCCTTAGAACCCTTTACTAGCTTAAGATCGGAGAAATCAAACATTAGTTATTAAGGAGAAAAATTTGTTTCACTATTACTATTTGAATTTGCTGCTGTTTCTGTCCAGTTCATCAAACTATGTACGAAATTATTATGGAGCAGAGTAAAGTCACCAAAAGTAACTAGCTGGTCACGCTTAACCCCTAGTAAGTCAGCTAGTGGCTTTTTATCTCGGTTGAAAACACTATCCCATGCAAAAAACATCAATTTATTCTGAATCTTCGCAGAAGTGACAGGTTGTTTTATAAAAAAATAACCAACTTGCTTATCTTCAATACCCCGAATAGAAGCATGATGAGTTTTAATAAAGCTATTAAAATTTCTAATCAACTTCTTCCATTGTTCTTCAGTTAAAATGCCATGTTCGCCATAAGTTGGCGTTGGTGGCTTACTGTCATCCCAGTCCACAAATTCCCAATCCCAACGACGTTTAAATGCACTATCCATAAAATAGATAGAATTATCTGATGTATTCATGGTGGCTATTATTGAAAGATTGGGAGGTAGCCAAATTTTTCGATCCTTTAAATTAAGTTTCAGTCCATCAACTCTATTTTGAAAAGTAGTGTAATTTTTAACCCAATCGCTTTCGCCTGGAAATTTATATTCAAACTGATCTCCTTCAAGGGCTTTTTCCTCAACTCCTATTAATGAAAGCAAAGTTGAAAGTTCTATTTCTGTAATGTTGATGCCGTAAGAAGACCATCCACTATCATCCCGATCTAAAAGCTGAAAGACTGTACCAAAAATAGCGGATGAGTTTCCCCTATTAATTTCATCTATGACTAAAGCAACATTTGAAGCTTGATTACAAGCTATCTCTCGAGCGCGATTAATCTCAAAGTCTTTATTTTTATCAGAAAGTTCTTTAAGCTCTTTACTTTTTGTGGGAGCGATGTAGTGAGACAGAATATTTTTATAGGCTTGAGAAAGCGCTTTTAGAAAATGTCCTTCATAAAACTTATATCTAACGCTTCTACCTTTTGTTATGGGTACAAGTTTACCCATAAAATCACCATAAGTATATTCTGGGTGAAAAACTGTTTTGATGATACTTTCTGGATTAATGGTCTCGTCAATCTTCAAGTCTTTAGGAATTATCTCTCGATCGATTCGGTAACTCTTACCTGTGCCAGGGCTTCCAAACAAGATTTTCTGAATTGGATGTGTAGTATTTATCTGCTGTGTTTCTGTGGTTGATGATTCGCTATGAGGAGCATCATACATACGTTTAACTGATGAGGGTCGCATACCTGAGCTAGTGGATATTATATAAATTTAGCATTTCAACTATGTAATTATTCCCAGTTATTACTACCGATTTAAAATTTAACAGGAGAAATATAACCAATTTGTTTAAACTGTTAAGCATGGTCAGTCCCAACTTGGATGAAACATTTAATGGAAAGTCAGAATATCTAAATTAGAATTGTATCGCAAATACAGTACGATATAGAATACTGTCTAATTTTGATTTTTCCCGATCGCCAACAACATTAGCGCTACAATAGCGATCGCGCCAAAAATTGCGATCTACCGCTAACTGTTAATGGTCGAACACCGCCAACTCAATGCCCTCTCCCTCGCCGCTCTGCTCGTTTCCGCTCACTACGGTTTGGGGTTTCTCCTCGGTACAGGGGAAAAAGCCTTTACCCTCGGAATGGCGGGCAGTCTTTACGCAATTTCAATTGCGCTGGGAACGATCGCTCTCCTCGCTCTAGCTAAATTTTACTGGGAAAATGTCGAACAAATTTGGACGTTGTTAGGACAGCGTTACGGGAGAGGCGCGCAAATTTTAGTCGGTTCGATGTCGTGGTTATCTTTAATCGGTATTGAAGCGGTACAAACGATCGCGGGCGTTTCCATTCTGAATGTTGTCGGCGCGCCCGCTCTACCGACGACGATCGCGTTAACATTAGTTTTTCTCCTCGTTTCTCTCCTGCCCGTAGAGAAAGCCAGTCGCCTCTTTCAAGCCCTGTTAGCTTGCAATCTTTGTGCTTTATTTTACAGTTTAATTCAATTGCACGGTTTGGGAGAATACGCGCGATCGCCGCTCGCGTTTATTCCCTCCCTCCAACAAGCCGAACCGGCAAGCGCGATCGGGATTTCTTTGTGTACGATCTTGTTGGTTCTCATCGATATGAAATACCAACAATATATCGTCCGCGCTAAAGATTTAAAAAACCTTTACATCGGTTGCATTTTAGCGGCATTTATACTATTTGCTTTAGCTTTATTGCCTTCCGCTGTCGTCATTTCCGCGCAAAATGCTGAGATTTTGCCGCCAGAAACTACTGCCAAAGCTGCCATTCCATACATCCTTTCTTGGGTAGGCGGCGGCATTACCAATCCGCTGGGGATTTTACTGATTATTTCCCTCATTGTCCCGGCATTAGGAGTCGGTAGCAGTATTCTGCGAATGCAGACTAAAACGATTCTCGATTTTGGCTTTATCGAAGCTTCAAACGTCAATCGTTTTGCCGTGGCGAGCGCGAATGCCATCCTTGGGTTTATGGTGGCCCTGCGCGGCGGTTCGATTGTGAACTTAATCGTGCAATTTTATGCCGTTTATGTGGCGACGATAATGATTCCTTTTGTGGCTTACCTTTTAGCAAGTTTTGAACGATATATTTTCTCGTCTTTTAGCGTTTATTTTTCGCTGGGAACGGGGGGAGCGGCAGCAATTTCGATGTTAGTTTTAACGTTAATCGATTCTAAAGTTGCCGTTTTGAATAGTCCTGAATTAACGATTATGGGGATGGGGTTTGGGTTTGGGGTGTTGGGTTTGTTGGTGGGACAAGCGATCGCGATTAGGACAGCGCCGAGGGAGAGTTCCGAACCGCGCGAACTTTCTTAGGTTGACAAGCAGATGTTAAAGCCCTACGATGCGCCGACCGATAAATCTTTAGCAAAAACCATCGACTGCTTGATATTTGCATAGCCTAAATGTTGGTAGAAGCGGTGCGCTGCTGGGCGAATAATGTTAGAACGCACTACAATGCGATCGCACCCGCGCTCTTTTCCCCACTGTTCGCCGCATTCAACTAACCTTCTGCCAGCCCCGCAGCCGCGATACTCCTCGTCAACAATCAACCCTAAAATGAAAGCAGAGGTCGGCTCGATCGCGAGATAGCAACGATGGACGTGAATCCACGCGATCGCGCGATCGTCCTCGGTTGTGGCAACATAAATAGCATGGTCATCGTGGCGCAACAAAACCTGAAGGCGTTCTCGCATTTGTGCCTCCGTTGTCGGATAGCCCAAGCGATCGGATAATACCGAAATGCGATCGGCATCTGGCAATGTCGCCAAACGTAACTTTAAGGAGAATACAGAGTTCATCCACAATTCATCACTCATAATTCATCACTCACAATTTATCCCCCCGTCTCCCCATCCCCCCAAGAACCCAGAGATTTCCTAACCCGAAAACCGTAGCCCGGTGAGGTGAATTGCTATAATACCGCTACGATAGCCCCAAACAGAGGGAAATGCAGCCAACCGATCCGAGTTTATTTACCGAGTCAGCCTGGGAAGCGATCGTCAAATCGCAGGATATCGCGCGTCAATTCAAAAGCCAGCAACTCGAAGTCGAACACGTCATCATCGCTGTTCTTGAAGGCGAAGGCGTTGCCCAAACCATTTGCGCCCGCGCCAACATTGACGTATTGCGCGCCGTCCAACAACTCGAAGCTTTCGCCAACCGCCAGCCCCGCGCCGTTAACGTCACTCAACTTTACCTCGGACGCGGACTCGATACCCTCCTCGATCGCGCCGAAGCCTCCCGCAACAGTTGGCAAGATAAACTAATCTCAGTCGAACATCTCCTCCTCGGTTTCGCAGAAGACGATCGCATCGGCAGACAACTCCTCAAAAAATTTAACCTCGATCCCCAAGATCTCGAAGCGATTATCAAATCCGCCCGCGAAACCCAAAAAGCCGCCGAAACCACCCAAGCGGAAACCGAAGCCGCCGAAGAAAAATATCAAGCCCTCGAAAAATACGGGCGCGACCTCACCGAACAAGCCAAAGAAGGTAAACTCGATCCCGTCATCGGGCGCGATGAAGAAATTCGTAGCGTCATCCAAGTCCTTTCCCGCCGCCTCAAAAATAACCCCGTCCTCATCGGCGAACCCGGAGTCGGGAAAACCGCCATCGCTGAAGGACTCGCCCAACGCATCGTCAACGGCGACGTTCCCGAATCCCTCAAAAACCGCCGCCTGATCTCCCTCGATATGGGCAGCATCATCGCTGGTGCGAAATACAGGGGCGAATTTGAAGACCGTTTGCGCGGCGTGCTGCGGGAAGTTACCCAATCCGACGGTCATATCGTCCTGTTTATCGACGAACTGCACGTTGTCGTTGGTGCGGGGGCTGGCAGTCAGGGGGCGATGGATGCGGGCAACTTGCTTAAACCGATGCTTTCGCGCGGGGAACTGCGTTGCATCGGCGCGACGACGTTAGATGAGTATCGCAAGCATATTGAAAAAGACCCCGCCCTCGAGCGCCGCTTCCAACAGGTTTACGTCAAACAGCCCAGCGTTGAGGATACGATCTCGATTTTGCGCGGACTGAAGGAACGCTACGAACTTCACCACGGCGTAAGGATTACCGATTCTTCCCTAGTGGCTGCCGCTACACTCTCCCATCGTTATATTAGCGATCGCTTCCTCCCCGATAAAGCGATCGATGTCGTCGATGAAGCTGCCGCCCGCCTGAAAATGGAGATTACCTCCAAACCCGTCGAACTCGAAGTCATCGACCGCCGCTTGATGCAATTGCAGATGGAGAAACTCTCCCTCGAAGGCGAAGGCAAAACCTCCACTTCCACCGTTTCCGCCACACAAGACCGCCTCAGTCGCATCGAACAGGAAATTAGCGAACTGCAAAGCAAACAAGAAAGTCTCTCTTCTCGCTGGCAAAATGAAAAGCAGATGCTCGAAGCTATTAGCAGCTTAAAGGAAGAGGAAGAACAACTGCGCCTGCAAATCGAGCAAGCAGAACGCGCTTACGACCTCAACCGCGCCGCCCAGCTTAAATACGGTCAACTCGAAACCCTCCAGGAAGACATCGCCGCCAAAGAAAGCGAACTCCTCGCCCTGCAAGCGCAAGGATTAGCCCTGCTGCGCGAAGAAGTCACCGAAGCCGATATCGCCGAAATTATCGCCCGTTGGACGGGCATTCCCGTGACGCGCTTGCTGGAATCGGAACGCCAAAAATTATTGCGTCTGGAAGATCACCTGCACCAACGGGTTATCGGTCAAGGAGAAGCCGTTTCTGCCGTCGCCGCCGCCATTCGTTTGGCGCGGGCGGGGATGAAGGATGCGGGAAGACCGATTGGTTCGTTCTTGTTTATGGGGCCGACGGGCGTGGGCAAAACCGAACTGGCGCGCGCCCTTGCCGTGTTGCTGTTTGACAGCGAAGAAGCGATGATTCGGCTGGATATGTCCGAATATATGGAAAAACATACGGTTTCGCGCTTGGTGGGCGCGCCGCCGGGATATGTGGGCTATGAGGAAGGCGGACAGTTAACCGAAGCCGTGCGCCGCCGTCCTTATGCGGTGGTGCTGCTGGATGAAGTGGAGAAAGCACACCGGGATGTTTTTAACATTTTATTACAAATCCTTGACGACGGTCGCGTTACGGACTCTCAAGGGCGCACGGTGGATTTCCGCAATTCTATTATCGTGATGACGAGCAATATCGGCTCGCAGTATATTTTAGAAACGTTGATGGAGGATGGGGAAGGGAAGCCGGTTGAAGAGGATGAGAATTATGAGAAGATGCGATCGCGCGTTTTGGATGCCTTGCGCAGTCATTTCCGCCCGGAGTTCCTCAATCGCATCGATGATTTGATTATTTTCCATACCTTGCGTCGGGACGAATTGCGATCGATTGTGACGTTGCAACTTCAACGGATTCAAAAGTTACTTTCCGAGCAAAAGATTGTCCTCGAATTAACCGAAGCGGCGATGGATCGTATCGTCGAAGCGGGTTACGATCCGGTGTACGGCGCGCGCCCCCTCAAACGAGCAATTCGACGCGAATTAGAGCAGCCGATGTCTACAAAAATTCTTGAAAATGCCTTTGGGGAAGGGGATACAGTCGTTATTGATTGTCGGGAGAATGCGCTTGTTTTTGAGAAGAAAGAAGCGGCGAACGTAATTCCGACTAAGACGACTAAGAAAGCAAAATCTCCAGTGCCAGTCCCGACAACGGTTGAGGTTGTGGCTGAGAGTATTGAATCTTAATATTCTTTTAATCGGTCTTATTTCGAGCGATTTGATAGACTATCAAATCTAAAATTTCACCATTTTGTGTTTCGAGCTTCGATTCCTCAATCGGCTTTCCCCCTAAAGATTGAGGAATCTTAGCACTTGGGATATTTTGGCGATCGACGGGATAAATCATACAATCAAGATCGAGATGCTGCCAGCCCCAATCAACCAAGGTGCGAATCGCTTCCCGCCCGTAGTGGTGGCCGTGGGCGCTTTTTTTTAGCCAAATACCGAGTTCTGGCTTATCAATTTTACCTCTGCCATGCAAACCGCAACAGCCTAAAAATTCCTCAGTTTGCTTGGATAAGATAGCGAAGACTAAATTGTTACCAATCTCCATCCAGCGACGAGTTTCCGTAATAAAATGCTGGGTTTCAGAAATTTCTTGAGGCGGAGAAGGTGACATATACTTCGTCACTTCAGGGGTAAATTCCCGGAAAATATCGCTCGCGAACTGTTCGGAGATGGGGACTAATCTCAATCGTTCGCTTTCCAGGGTAAGCTCGAGAAAGTTTATCGGTTGAGCGTCAAGGAAAGTAAACGCTCTCATTTCATCGGTATCCATGAGATGTCAAGCGCGATAAAGGTTAGGAGAAGTCTTCATACCATTATAAACAAAATAGATTTTGATGTAGCTTGACTCGATAAGTGCTATATTAATCGACCTAAATATTGTTACTTCATGAAGGATACGACAAGCTAATTTAGAAGGGGCAACCTTTGAGGGAGCAAACTTAGCTCGGGCCGATTTTCATTGTGGTGCGGGAAGTTGTACTGACTTAGACAACACGAACTTTAAAAATGCCAATCTCGCGGGAGCCGATTTTCGCGCGGTTGGATTTACCGTTGTGGAAGAGATTGGCTTACCCAACGTTGATTTTACGGGGGCAGATTTGAGTGGGGCAAATTTTGAGGGGGCAAGCTTAAAGGGAGCTTTGCTGGATGGCGCTAAACTTTGCAAGACTACCTTGCCCGATGGAAAAATTTCAAACCGAAATTGCTAATAGTTTTAAGCTTGCCGGTCTACTACCCGATGTCTCCGAACGTTATCCATTGTCCATTGTCGAATGGCACTGACTTAAGGCTGGTGGGCGCTGCCCACCCTACGAAATTATCTGTAGAGACGTTGTATACAACGTCTCTACAGGCGATTTTTCAACTCTTATTTCAGTGCCATTCGTCCATTGTCCATTATCCATTACACGAAGTCCGCCTCAAAAAATCCCTACGAATGTTGGGTTTCCTTTCTCGAGCTAACTTATAAATTGAATGATAGGCGTAGTGCTATAAATCATAGCTGAACAACACTAGCTTAAGGCTGGTGGGGGCTACCCACCTACAATTTCTAGCTTGAATTATGTATGTAGTGCTATGAATTATAATCGATCGCACGCTGTTTTTAGGAAATAGAGGAGTCAGTCTTGTAGATAAACCCCAGACTTGACGCTCGGAGAACTCCGAAGCAGTCGAGTCAACGGTCTCTAACAGTAAGCTAACGCGATTTATTATAGACCTTATGCGAATTTTATCCTCCAGAATCCTCCGTAAATTCTGTAAATCTCATCCAGATGTTAAAAAGGCACTGAAAAATTGGTTTTACGAGGCTTCTCGTGCCAATTGGCGCAGTCCTGCCGATATCAAAGCCCATCGTTGCAGTGCTAGTATCCTTGCCAATAATGGTGTGGTCTTTAACATTCGAGGTAACAATTATCGGTTGATGGTTAAAGTTCACTATAAAAAGGGTCTTATCGTTATCAAGTTCATTGGCACTCATGCAGAGTATGACAAAGTTCCGATGAATGGCCTTTTATTAGCTTAAAAGGGATTGATAGCGTCAACTCGGGCGGGCAATTACCCGCCTTTTTTTCAGGAAATTGCGAAATAATGCTTGTAGTTACATTGAAACTCGGTCGCACCAGGACTTCCTAGCGCGAGTCGAACCAACAGTTTTTGAAAGCAGTTTTAATAGGGTGAGTTTAAGGCGGCGGAATGCGATCGACAGTTTAGCGATCGCGGCGATTGGGGTTTATCAGCGCCATCTCTCCCCCCGTAAGGGTTTCGCTTGTGCGTATCGCGTTCTCCACAACCGCGATTCTTGTTCTTAAAATTTAAGTGATTTTTGATGACCTTCGTGCTTCTCAAACAATTAAGCGCGCTAAAAGCAAATTTTTGACTCTGGTACTGTTTGAGGAGGGTCGATCGCCGCTGGGAGAAGGGTTTTCTCAGTCTTCAGGAGTACGTGATAATACTTAATTTAATGTAACCTATCCGGATTGTCGGAGGAGATCGCGAAGGATAGAGAGGTAGCGAGTCTCCATAAGCGCATGACGACTGACGAAACCACGATTCAAGACTTCCTGGGGCATCTTCCACCGTTCGATCGCCTTCCAGACCAAGCCCGCACTAAAGTTGCCAAACAACTGCAATTGCGAACCTATTCAATGGGAGAAGAGATTTTAGTCGGAACGGCTTTACCGACTGAAGTTTTGATTATTTATCAAGGTTACGCGCGCCTTTTAGGGTACGACTCTAAAACGCGAATGCCGATCGCGCTAAAGCTGCTGCAAACCGGATCGATGCTGGGTTGGACGAGTTTGCTGCGCGGTGTCGCGACAGAAACCGCGATCGCGTCTACGGATGTAGCAGCGTTAACTTTGCCCGCATCAACCTTTCTCAAACTCCTCTCCAAACATAGCGCGATCGCGCAGTATTTCGACCAGCACGCCTCGGAAAGCGAAGTTTTTGAGTTATTCGGTCAATATCTTCAAGGACAAGCCAAAAAGATTCCGAACGCGCTCGATCTCGTCCAGCAAGCTTGTCCGGATGCCGTTATTTGCAACTTTCCCGCCGGTCAAACTGTTTTACGCAATCAACTCGATGCGAACTATCTCTGGTTTGTAAGTTGCGGCGAAGTGGTGGCACTGTCGGAATCGGGCGCAACGCCTGCGGTTTACTTACCCCTGGATAAGAGCGATTTTCGCATTATCGGCGATCGCCCTGCCCGGTTGTTAGGAATTCTTAAATCGACCTCCTTAGAAGAAGCGGGTATCATTCAAACTTTAAAACCCGAAATTAAAAAAGAGCAAGAAGAATCGGGAATTGAAAATGAAAAAACCGAGTCTGAAAATAACCGCGAAGAAGAGGAAACTAGCGTTCAAAGCTTAGAATTTAACCTTCCACGGGAAGGAGAACGCGAACAGAGAAGAGAAAGACGCACTGAAGGAGAAAGAACGAGTTCGGTTGGTAAACCCTCCAATTCAAAAACGAATTATCCGTTTGTTCGAGGGCGACGGGGCGCGATCGATATCTCGATTGCTTGCTTGACAATGGTGAGTCAATATTTCGGCGTACCGCTGCGACGAGAGGTGATGCAGCGAGTTTTAAGCGATCGCTTGCAAGGACGCGATCGCCCTTCTTTAGCGGTTTGCGGTGCTGTTATCGAATTAATGGGGCTGCACGCCCAACTGATGAACGTTCCCGCACGTGCAGCGGCGCGCATTCAAGCCCCCGCTCTTATCGGTTGGAAAGATAGCATCGCCGTTCTTTGGGAAGCGAGCGATCGCGGTTTTATCCTCAGCGATCCTAAAGAAGGCGTTCTTACTTATACCCCCGAAGAATTCGCCCAACACTGGAATAAAACGACCCGCGTTCTCCTCATTCAAGCGGGAAAAGAAACGCCCCGACAGCGCTTTGGCTGGCAATGGTTTTTGCCCTCCCTACACCGATACCGTAAAGTCTTACTTCTCGTTTTAGTTTCCTCTTTTTTCGTTCAACTCGCAACCCTCGCTAATCCCCTCATCGTTCAACTCATTATCGACCAAGTTATCGTTAAAGGAAGCTTTGAAACGCTCAACACTTTAGGGCTATTTCTCCTTATCGTCGCCATTTTTGAAGCATTACTGGGAAGCTTGCGAACTTATCTCTTTGTCGATACGACTAATCGCATCGATCTTACCCTCGGTACGCGCATCATCGACCACTTATTGCGCCTGCCCCTTCCCTACTTTGAAAAGCGTCCTGTCGGCGAACTTTCCAGCCGCATTAACGAGCTTGAAAATATTCGCTCCTTCCTCACGGGAACGGCATTAACCGCAGTCTTAGATGTAATCTTTTCTGCCATTTACATTGTGGTGATGATTATCTATAGCTGGCAACTGACCATTGCTGGCTTAGCCACCGTTCCCCTCTTTATTCTGCTGACTTGGTTTTTCTCGCCCGTGATTCGCCAACAACTGCGCGCTAAAGCCGAACAAAACGCTCAAACGCAATCCTACTTAGTGGAAGTGCTATCGGGAATTCAAACCGTTAAGGCGCAGAACATTGAAGCGCGATCGCGTTCTTCTTGGCAAAGTCGTTACGCGCGTTATGTCAGTTCCGGATTTAAAACCGTTATTTCTTCTACGACGGCTAATTCTATCAGCAACTTCCTGAACAAAGTTTCCGGTTTATTGGTGCTGTGGTTTGGCGCTTCTCTCGTTCTGAAAGGAGATTTAACTCTCGGTCAATTGATTGCTTTTCGCATCATCGCCGGTTATGTCACCGGACCGATTTTACGGCTCGGTCAACTTTGGCAAAACTTACAAGAAACGAGCTTATCTCTTGAACGTATTGCTGACATTATCGACCACAATCGCGAATCAGAAAAAGACCGTACTAATATCCCGATGCCGAATATTCAGGGAGCCGTAACTTACGAAAATGTTGCCTTCCGTTTCCGCAGCGGCGAGCGCCTGCAACTCGATAATGTCAACTTAGAAATTCCCGCCGGTCAATTTGTTGGAGTTGTCGGTCAAAGCGGCGCGGGAAAAAGCACTCTGACTAAGCTATTAGTCCGATTATACGACCCTGAAGGCGGGCGAATTTTAATCGACGATTACGATATCAGTAAAGTCGAACTTTACTCGCTCCGCCAGCAAATTGGAGTCGTTCCCCAAGAAACATTGCTATTCGACGGAACGGTAGAAGAAAATATTGCCCTCACCAATCCCGACGCGACAACTGATGACATTATTCAAGCCGCAAAAATCGCCGTCGCTCACGAATTTATCATGAATCTTCCCAATGGTTATAACACGCGGGTTGGCGAAAGAGGTTCTGCCCTTTCTGGCGGACAAAGACAGCGAATTGCGATCGCGCGCACAATTCTTCAATACCCTCGAATGTTAATCTTAGATGAGGCAACCAGTGCATTAGACTACCAAACCGAACGTCAAGTTTGTGACAATCTAGCCCGCACATTTTCCGATATGACAGTCTTCTTTATTACCCACCGTTTAGGAACCGTGAGAAATGCCGACCGCATTCTTGTTATGGATAAGGGACGAGTAGCAGAATCCGGCAATCACGACGAACTAATGATGATGAAAGGACGCTATTTCGTTTTATCCCAACATCAGGAATTCGTACTGGGATAGTTTTAATTGACAATGGATAACGAAAGAGTTGTTTTAAGTTAATTATTTTGTCTGAGTTTGAATTTTGAGTGTGTTTACTTTTCATTGTCAAACTGCACTTTTTGAGTTATCTATCGTCAATCGCCAAACTGATTTATCCACCTCTTCGTTATCCATTATCAATTCCCCTATCTTCGTTATCCATTGTCAATTATCAATTAAAACTATCCATTATTCATTATTCATTATCTATTAACCTATGCTAGCCCTACTCGCCTGCACGAACTGTTTAGAAACTCCTGCCGTACCTGTTGCTGCACCCGCAGAACGCGATCGCGGTAGCGAACAACAAACTTCAGTCAAACATCGCCCAACAGACGCTCGCAACCCCAGCGGAATCGGCAGCCCGGAAACGATCGCGACTCCGCCGGAAACAAGCCAGAAAGCTAAGGCAAAGCTACCCCAAGCAGCGGACAATTTGCAAGAAGTTTCTACGCAGTCCGCTCGCTCGAAACTCGCACTCGGCAGCGTTGGCGCTCCCGTACTGCAATTACAATCAAAATTGCAAAAACTTGGTTATTATTCGGGGGATTTAGACAGTCGCTACGGCGAAAAAACGCGATCGGCGGTTGAAGCGTTTCAAAAAGCACAAGGCTTGCCGCAAGATGGCGTGGTTGGGGCGAAAACTTGGCTGCGTTTGTCTGGCGGTAAAACGCCTACTACAGCGACTCCTTTTAATTCGCAAGCTTTTGTTAAAAGTCAAGCCGCAACACCTACTAATCCGCCTAAAGCGATCGCGAAATCGAAAATTACGACGGCATCTTTATTCGGCTTGCTCGTCTTCTTTTCGGCGGGATTGGGCGTAGTCGCGGTGATGCGGAAGTATGGAACCGTGGCGCAGCTTCAAACGGCGCTGGCGGGCGATTTCCCCTATCCGGTGGAACGACGGGGTAACGGTTTGTTCGACGAACCGGAGGAAATCGAGGAATTCGAGCAACCCGTGATGCTGCAACAGTCTCCGGTGCTGCCAAACGCGATCGCTTGGACGCTAATTGGCTTAGCACTGTTCGGGCTAACCTGGGCTTCTGTCGCCAAAATCGAACAGGTGGTTCCGGCGCGGGGACAACTCAAGCCTCAAGGAGCCGTCAAAGAAATCCAAGCACCAACTAGCGGTGTTGTCAAGCAAGTTTTTGTTAAAGACGGGCAGCACGTCAAAGCGGGCGATTTGTTGGTGAGTTTCGATCCCACCGCACCCAAGGCGGAGTCGGAATCATTACGAAAAGTTCGCGCCTCCTTAGTTGCGGAAAACGAGTTCTACCGTCGGATTTTGGCTTCTTCGAGTCCCATTCAGGTGCGCCCGACGGATATTGCGCTTGCGCCGGAAGTGCTGTCCCTGGCGAAAAATCGCGCCGCGCTGCTCGCGGAAAATCAATTGTTGCGATCGCGCCTCAATGGGGGTAACGGCGCGGGGGCGGATGCAGACGAACGCTCTCGCCTCGCCGTTGCCAATGCCGAATTTCAGGCGCGCCAGCAATCAGCAGCCCTCGCTGTGGCACAGTTAGAGCAAGAATTAAGTAAAAACCAAGCCCAGCTTGCCGATTCTCGCACGCGCTTAGCGACCGATGAAGGCGTGTTGCAAAATATTGCCGCCCGCAATCGTTTAGCCGTTGCCAACGCGCAAAAAAGCCTGGAGATCGATAAGACGATTTTGGGGCGCATCGAACCCTTAGTCGAAGAAGGTGCGATCGCGCGCGTTCAATACGATCGCCAACTCCAAGAAGTCACGCAGCGTTCCAGCACTTTACTCAATGAAAGCAGTCAGGGGCAAATTCAGTACAATCGCCAACTCCAAGAAGTACAAACGCGCAAAGCAGAAATCGCGCAACTTCAAGCCGAACAAAAACGTCTTCGTTTTAATATCGCTCAAAGTCAGGCTGAAGCCATTGATAAGACTTCTACCATCCAAAAAGATATTTTGGATACCATTTCTGCTAACAAACAAAAATTAGCAGACCTGGACAGTCAAATGAACAAAACGATTCTGGAAAATCAAAAAAGTTTAGCAGAAATTGATAGCAAAATAAGTCAAACTGAGTTATCATTGAAATACCAGGATTTGCGAGCGCCAGTCGATGGTACCATCTTCGATCTTCAATCCAGGGATGCCGGTTTTGTAGCTGACACGAGCAAAACTTTAGTCAAGATTGTTCCCGATGATAGTTTAGTTGCAGAAGTCTTTATCACCAATAAAGACATTGGATTTGTTCGCGAAAATATGAAAGCTGATGTCCGCATCGAATCTTTCCCTTACAGCGAATACGGACAGATTAGCGGCAAAGTAATTTCCGTGGGTTCCGATGCACTACCGCCGGACAATACTCATCAAACTTATCGATTTCCAGCCAAGATTAAATTAGACGAACAAGCGCTCGATGTAAACCGCCGCAAAGTTTCCCTGCAATCGGGAATGGCAGTCGATGTCAACATCAAGATTCGCGAAGATCGGCGAGTGATTAGTTTATTGACAGACCTGTTTACTAAAAATATCGAAAGCTTGGAAAACATTAAGTAATTAACAGTGACTTGCTCGTTGTTAATTGCTTCCGATAACGGTTCGCTATTTGCCTTTGTTCACCTTTCACTGTTCGCTAAATATTATGGCAACGATCGCAGTAACAAACATCAATGATAGCGGTGCGGGTTCTTTGCGCGCTGCTCTATCCTCCGCACAATCCGGCGATATCATCGTCTTCGATTCCGCCCTCACCGGACAACAAATCACTCTCACCAGCGGTCAACTCACGATCGCAAGCAATGTCACCCTTGACGGTTCCGCAGCCTCCGGTGTAACGATTAGCGGTAACAACGCCTCCCGCGTCATCGATGTCGCCGCCAACCTCAACGTCACCCTCAAAAACTTAACCATCGCCGACGGACACACCACCGGAACCGCGATGGATGGTGCTGGAGGTGGTATTCGCACCGGACTGAACACCACCCTCGTTCTCGAAAACAGCACCCTAAAAAATAACTACGCCAGCGGCGACGGCGGCGGCGGACTCTGGGCAGGCAACAACAGCACCACAACCATTACCAATAGCACCTTTGAAGGAAACAGTACCGCCGGATTGCAAGCACCCGGAAGCGTTGGCGAACGCGGCGGCGGTGCGATTGCCGTTGCCAGCGAAAGCGTCATTACCGTTAGCGGCAGCACCTTCAATAACAACACCGGCATTAACGGCGGTGCGATTAATACCGTCCTTAGTACCCTCACCGTCAGCGGTAGCACCTTTACCAACAACGATACGACTCCCGGTGGCGCATTTGGCCCCGATACGCGCGGTTACGGCGGTGCGATTTACTCCGACGGCGGTAAAACCGGAGTCAGCGATTCGATTGCGATTACAACCAGTCGCTTCGACGGTAACAAGGCAGCGGGACAAGGCGGCGCAATCTTCCTGTATCCTTATTCCGGTCACGATACGGCTTCCATCAGCGATAGCACCATCGTCAATAATTCCGTCATTAAAGATGCCAAGGGCGACTCCCTCGGCGGCGGAATTCGCATTGGCGGCGGCGGCGGTTTTACGATGACAAATACCACCGTTGCGAACAATACTTCCAACAATCAAGGCGGCGGACTGTGGGCAGGAGAAGGCTCGCCGATTGAGATAACTAATAGTACCTTCTACGGCAACCGCGCCCTTTCTACAAATGGAATTAATGGAGAGGGCTTAGGCGGTGCGATGTTGCTGGCGAATAATCCTCCGACAACGATTACCAGCAGTACCATTGCCAATAACTACGCAGCGTTTCAAGGCGGGGGATTCTGGGGCGGCGGCAGCAATACAACGATTAACGATAGCTTAATTACCAGCAACCAAGCTAACAACAACAATCAGGGGTGGAATATCAACCACCAAACTGGCGTAACTTATAACGGCAGCGGCAACGTTGAGTACAATCCTTACAATGGCAACGATACTAAAGTCGTTGGCAGTTCGCAGGTTGTGGATCCGCAGTTGGCTACCTTCCTCGATAATGGCACAGCTTTGCAAAGTCCCCCACAACCGGGTAATGCGACAGTGACGGCGGGGGCGGATCCGAACGGCGCGCCCTTACCGACGATTCCCCTTGCGCCGACGAATCTCGTGGCAACGGCGGCGAACGATACGGAAATTGCACTTTCTTGGGGGGATAGTAGCAATAATGAATCGGGATTTAAGATCGAGCGATCGCTTGATAATACCAATTGGTCAACCGTCGGTACGGCAGCGAGCAACAGCACCTCCTACACCGATACGGGATTGAGCGCGAATACCCAATACTATTATCGCCTCAGTGCGATTAATGGGGCCGGGGCTTCGGGCGCGATCGCGGCAGACACTACCACAACAAATACCGGAATCGGCGGCACTCCTGTCGGCGGCACTCCCATCGGTGGCACTCCCATCGGCGGAACTCCCATCGGCGGAACTCCTGTCGGTGGCACTCCCATCGGCGGAACTCCCATCGGCGGCACTCCTGTCAGTGGCACTCCTGGAAGCAATCCCGTTACACCCAGCTTGACGCAAAATGCCAGTAATATCTTTACCCTCGTCGGCGGCGAAAATCTGCTGTTCGCGCTCAATGGTACTAATACTCAGGCTGTCAACGAAATTGCCGCTTTCAAAGTAGACGACGATCGCGGTACGATTAACGGCATTGCGCCGGGAGAAGCCGGTTACTTACAAGCCGCCCTCAGTAATAGCAAAGTTATCTTTTCTGCCTTACCCAAAATTTTCCCCAACCTCAGCACCAATCGCAATATTAGCTTCGATTCCGGCGATAAACTCGGTTTCTACTTGGTTCAAAACGGAACCACGGAAAAAGCATTAAGCGAACTTGCCAGTGGAGGCGCACCCGATAACGTCTTCTTTGCGAATGCTAGCGCCAATGCAGGCGGTGCTAGCGCCCTGCAAACGTCCGATTTGGGGAATAATCGCTATCGTCTTGCGTGGGAAGATCGGTTTGGGGGTAGCGTTGACTTCGGCGACTTAGATATGACAGTCGAACTGTCTCAAGCGCCGCCGCCGATCGCAACCCAGCTTCAAGGCACGAATTCTCTAGAAGTCCTCGACTTGACGAACCTGACGAGTTCGGTGCGCGCTCAATTTTCGGTTCATAGTGATGCTGGGTATAGCAACTCCTTCGGATTTTACGCGATCGACGATGCCACCGGACGCATCGGCGACCTAAAACCGGGAGATGCGGGTTACGCGCAAGCGGCTGTCAGCCAGCGCATCGATCTTAATTCGCCTCTATCGGGCGGTCAACTTTTAAGTCCTTTCTTAATTGCCAACGGTACGGCGGATGACTTTTTAAGTAAAAACCCCGGAAATCAAGCGAATAACGGGCCGAATGCCTACTTTGGCAGTACCAGTGCAAACCCCGATGGTGTCGATCATATTCGCTTAATTGGGGATAATACTTTTGCCTTTGAAGATTTATACGGAGGCGGCGATAAGGACTATAACGATTATGTCGTTCAGGTCAATTTTGCTTGATAACTTTGATATCAGCAGTCGTTCTGCTCTCCCCTAAAAATTAGCTAAATAACAGGAGTATTTTGCCTTAGCACAAAAACTCCTGTTTTGCCTATATTGATTTTGATTTTTAATCCATTGGCGATCGGATTTTAGGATGAGATTTTGAAGGGGCGATCGCGGCATTTGCATTCCCGATTGTCCTCTAGCTGGAAATCTAGGGGAGTCGATCGGCTTAGAGAGCGTAGTTCTACCGCTTATCTTCATCCTTAAAAGTACCGATTAATTTTATTAATTTACAAATTCTTTAAAAATAGAAAATTTAGTGTTAAGATTTGACTGGCAACCTAGTTTTCTTACAATCTAGCCTCCAGGATTATCGAAAGTTCCATGAGTCAATGGACTTTGCCTCTACCCATTGCAAGGTTGCCAAACGTCTAAGCACAATAATTAAAGCAAATCTAGAGGGGACGCTTGCAATTCGCTCGAATTACAAGCGTTGTGCAACAAAATTCGGATAACCCTTATGATTGTCAGCAGAATTTTGTAGAAATTGAGCTTCGATCGCGATTCAAAAAGCGCTATAAAGTTGCTTTTTCAGTTTTGAGCGAGCCAATTTATGCCGGGAAATTTTGCGTCTATCTCAGCCCAAACGTTTACACCATTACTAACCCATTAAGTCATGGCTATTATCACGGTTACGAATAGCAACGATAGCGGTACGGGGTCTTTGCGGGCTGCGATCGCGGCAGCCAAAGCCGGAGATACGCTGCAATTTTCCTCTACCCTAGCCGGAAAAACGATTACCCTCACCAGCGGTCAACTCGCGGTCAACAAAAACTTAACCATTGATGCAACGGCAGCTTCGGGTTTAACCATCAGCGGTAACAACGCCTCCCGCGTCATCGACATTGCCGCCAACCTCAACGTTACCCTGCGCGGTCTTACCATTGCCAATGGAAAAACAACCGGAGTGGCCTTAGATGGCGCGGGCGGGGGCATTCGCACCGGCATCAACACGACCCTAAACCTTCAAAATAGCGTCGTCCGCAACAACTTCGCTAATGGCGACGGCGGCGGCGGACTCTGGGCTAGTAGCGGCAGCAATGTCACCGTTACGAATAGCCGCTTCGACTATAACAACACCAACGGCTATCAAGCCCAGGGCAGCGTCGGCGAACGGGGCGGCGGCGCGATCGCGATCGGAAGTAACAGCAGCCTCAACGTCAGCGGCAGCAGCTTTACCGGCAACACCGGAATTAACGGCGGCGCGATTAATACCGTCCTCAGCACCCTCACCGTCAGCACCTCTACTTTTAAAAGCAACGACACTACCAAAGGCGCTGCATTCGGCCCGGATACGCGAGGCTACGGCGGCGCTATTTATGCAGATGGCGGCAAAAGCGCTATCGTTGATACCATCTCCATTACGAGCAGTCGCTTCGACAGTAATAAAGGCGCGGGACAAGGTGGCGCGCTATTCCTGTATACCTACTCCGGAGGCGATAGCATTACCCTCAAAAACAGCACCGTTACCGGTAATTACGTTGCTAAAGATGCGCAAAACCTCTCCCTAGGCGGCGGACTGCGCGTAGGCGGCGGCGGGAGTTTCACCATGACCAATACCACCGTCGCTAAGAACCGTTCTCTCGACCAAGGGGGCGGACTCTGGACGGGAGAAGGCTCGCCAATTTCAATTAACAACAGCACTTTCTATGGGAACGCTGCCAAGTCTTTTGACGGTAAATCGGGTCTGGGGGGTGCAATGCTTCTATCGAATAACCCCACAACTTCGATCGTTAATAGCACGATTGCCAACAACTATGCCGCATTCCAAGGCGGCGGTTTTTGGGGGGGCGGCTCGAAAACTACGCTCAAAGATACTCTCGTGACCAGCAACAAAGCTTACAACGGCGGCAACAACTGGAATATTTATCACGACACGGGAACGACTTTCACTAACGGCGGCGGCAACGTCGAGTACAATCCCTACAATTCCAACGATACCAAAGTAGCTCCTAACGTAACCATTACCAATCCACTCTTGGGTGCTTTCGTCGATAATGGGACGGCTTTGCAAACGCCGCCGCAACCGGGCAATACTCTGGTGACGGCAGGGGCAGATCCGGTAAGTGGAATAGCAGCAGCTAGCCCTGATATCCTGTTGGCTTCAGCAACTCAAGTCGATGCGATCGCAGTAGGAGGAACTAACGATAGCAGCTTAGTCGCCGATAACACCACGACCAAACTCGATCCGGTAACGGGAGTAGAAACCCCTGCGCCGGTATTAGGAACGCCGCCTGCTGCTACGCCCGGAAACGTGGGAACCGAAGTTACCCCAGCGCCAGTATTAGGAACGCCGCCTGCTACTGCGCCCGGAAACGTGGGAACCGAAGTTACCCCAGCGCCAGTATTAGGAACAAATAACACCCACGATGCCAGTTGCATCGATAACGCTTTCGTCGCTGCGAGCAAACTGCAAAGCGTATTTGCCGCGATCGCGAATAACCTCCAGCATGGTGCTACCGGCAGCGACAACGCTGGCGGGCGCGATCCCTTCGGACTGCACGCAAGTGACAACTTCAGCGGTACTTTCGGCAGCTTGCGGGGTGCAGTGGATTCCTTACAAGCTTCCTTCGGACAGCAACTCAACCTCAATGCTGTTGCTGAAAGCGAGGAACAATTCAATCCGGCAGCCCTGGCTAAGCAATTCCTCGGTAACGTCAACGTTCCGGGCGAAGGAGACGGTTCGATCTCTCTGGGAAGTACCAGTACCCCGACCGGCAACTCAGAACGCCATCCGCTACTCGGAGACAATACTTTAGCCGTCGAAGATTGGCACGGAAACGCCCATAAACTCCCTGAAAGCGTCGCTACCGCAACGCATATTGCCTAAATCGCAATAGCGAAGAAGCGCTGAATGGGCTTTTTCTAACTCACTCTGACCCTCAGTTGAGGGTCAGAGCAATGAATAGTGAATAATGAATAGTGAATAATGAATGGGGAATGGTGAATAATAAACACTTAAACTACTGTTAGAATTTCTCTCTCACCCCGTCTCCTCGTCTCCCCCTCTTCATTATTCATTATTCATCATTCATCATTCATCCCCCCGTCTCCCCCTCTTCATTATTCATCATTCATTATTCATTATTCACCCCCCCGTCCCCCAGTCCCCGGTACACTGAGCGAAGTCGAAGTGCCGTCCCCCCGTCAGCTTTAACTGAGGTCATTCAACCGGATTTTAGGTGATGGCGTGCGGAAGAGGGCATCGGCGACGCGGCAAACGTCGTACATTTCGGCAACATCATGGATACGCAGAATATCTGCACCGCTCGCGATCGCGCGGCAACAAACCGCAGCAGTTCCCCAAACGCGCTCTTTGGGCTGCGGCTTATCTAATAAATGCCCGATAAAGCTTTTGCGCGAAGGGCCGACTAAAATCGGAGCTTGCAGCGATTGAAAGCGATCGAGATGGCGCAGCAGTTCGAGGTTTTGGGGGTAGGTTTTGGCAAAACCGATACCGGGATCGAGGATAATCTGCGATCGCGCAATTCCCGCCGCGATCGCTTTTTCCCTTTGCGCCCCCAGAAATTGGCAAATTTCCCCAACTAAATCCTCGTAATCCGTCAGGGTTTGCATCGTTTGGGGCGTTCCCCGAATGTGCATTAGGATGATGGGGACGTTCAGTTCTGCCGCCGTCGAGAACATCGCCGCATCGAACGTGCCGCCCGATATATCGTTAATGATATCGGCTCCGGCTGCGATCGCGGCTTTTGCCACCGTCGCCCGCGTCGTATCCACTGAAATCGGAATTTCCGATACCCCTCGCAGCGCCTCAATAACGGGGATAACGCGCCGCAACTCTTCCGTTTCGTTAATTTGTTCCGCTCCGGGGCGCGTCGATTGACCGCCGATATCGATTGTGTCCGCGCCCGAGGCGACCATTGTCCGGGCGCGTTCGAGGGCAGAATCGACGCGATCGAACTCGCCCCCATCGCTGAAACTATCTGGGGTAACATTGAGAATCCCCATCAAATAGGTGCGTTCTCCCCAAATGAAAGAACGCCCCCGCACCGTTAAGCTCAACCTCTCCCCCGTCATTGGCTGAGATTAGCTGGGGTTTTGAAATTGACAATTCGGGCAAACCCCGCCGGATCCAAACTCGCACCACCCACCAGCGCGCCGTCAATCTCCGGCTGCGCCATAATCTCATCGATATTATTGGGGCGCACCGAGCCACCGTATTGGATCGACACATTAGAATTATCCAACAGCGATCGGATCAAACCAATCGTGCGATTCGCTTCCACTGCCTCGCAGGTATCCCCCGTTCCAATCGCCCAAATCGGTTCGTAGGCAATGACTAAATTCTTTTGGTCGATCCCGATCAAATCCTGCTCGATTTGCTGGGTAATGACCTTCTCCGTGTCTCCTGCATCCCGTTGTTCCTTGCTTTCTCCCACGCACAGAATCGGGGTAATATCGTGCTTCTGGGCGGCTCTCAAACGCCAATTTACCGTTTTATCGGTTTCCCCAAAATATTGGCGGCGTTCGCTATGTCCGACAATCGCGTAACTGACGTTCGCTTCTGTCAGCATCGGGCCCGAAACTTCCCCCGTATAAGCTCCCGTGTCCTCCCAGTGAATGTTTTGCGCCCCCAGACGCACCCGCCCCCCGTGGAGACTCGCGGACATCGCACCCAGCGATGTAAAAGTCGGACAAAGAATTACACCCCGCTTTTCATCAACCTCTTCTAACTCGGGTAGAAATGCTTGCAGAAACTGCTTGCACTCCGCCTGAGTCTTATACATTTTCCAATTACCAGCTATAAGAATTTTCCGCACGGTTCTGTATGAATTGCGTTAATTTCAACACTTCGCAAATTTAAGTTTAAAGCTTTTGGGGGATTTCTTAAAAGTGTAGCATTGCCGACTGCCTCGATCTTGACAATATCCGACACCCATGATAAAGAAGCTCTAGCAGTAGGGTGCGTTAGCGAAGCGTAACGCACCATTCCTTTACCTTCAGAAAAATCTAACCCGTACAAAATCCTCTTACAATTGTGCAAATAAGCAACTTAATATCGATCGCGCTCATCAAACAATTTAGCAGCGAAATTTTTATTGCGGAAGTGCCTTAACGCTCTTCAGATAATTTGCACGTAGGGGCGAATGGTCATTCGTCCTTCTAGCAACCCATTGATACGTGAATGGCACTAACTTAAGGCTGGTGGGCGCTGCCCACCCTACGAAATCGCCTGTAGAGACGTTGTATACAACGTCTCTACAGGCGATTTTTCAACTCTTATTTCAGTGCCATTCTATTGATGCGTCCCTCAATTCCAAATCCTGCGCCACCAGGGACGAGAATCGACCTTGGGGAACTCAATCTTGCGGCGAATCTCATTAACATTCCAGCGAGTCAAACTTGCTAAAGTCGTCGCTTCCTTCTCCAATCGTTCCTGTAATCCCTGTTGATAATTTTCTGCTGCCGGACAATCCATCTCTCCTTTGTAAGGATGGCGGATAATATAGCGCCCTTGGAAGTTTTCGCGATTTCCCGTTTGTTGGAAACGCAAGTCTTCCGGGAAGGTATTGCGGTTGTAGCGGACGTGCAAGCGGGTCATAAAAACGTTGCTACCCCCGCCG
Source organism: Oscillatoria sp. FACHB-1406 (assembly GCF_014698145.1). Lineage (NCBI taxonomy): Bacteria > Bacillati > Cyanobacteriota > Cyanophyceae > Oscillatoriales > Oscillatoriaceae > Oscillatoria > Oscillatoria sp. FACHB-1406. The sequence continues at coordinate 62,019 of NZ_JACJSM010000009.1, forward strand.
AAATTGCGTTGGGGCTGTGCGGAATTAAGCCAAAATACGCCCGCTTCTTTCAACTCTTCTGGGGTTAAGGGTTCGGCAGCACAAGGGTCGCACCAAGCCATATCCCAAGCGTATTCGAGAAAGGCGACTTTCTTGTTTTCTCGTTCGTGGGCGGTTTGATACATTGCCTTGTAAAATTCGGCGAACTCTTCTTTAACGAATTCGGGAATTTCGGCATCGGACGGGATTTTAGCGCTGCGATAATTGGTCAGTTCGACTTGTCCTTGGGGGGAAAGAACGTAAACGATTAAGTCTTGTTCGCCTTGTCCGTTGACAGTTCCCAAGCGAATTGGAAGCATAAATCGGGGCGATTCGTAGGCAATAGCCAGAGGACGCAGGGATTGAAAGTCGCTTTTTTGGAATTCTTCGAGGTTGACTTTAGCGACGAAGAATTTCATGTTGTCGCGGATGTAGGGTTGAAGGAGTTGACTCGCACCGGGGGGAATTTTGTAGCCGTTTTGCACCAGCCAAGTTTCGAGTCCGTCGGATTCTTTAGCTGAAAGGATGAGGATGTCGTACTCGCCGACGGTGAAGCGTGCTTCTACGGTTACGCCTAAACCATCTGCTGCTTGTTCGCGCGCTCTACCACTTACCATCGGAGCGGGTGCGGCTGGTAAACTCCTTGATGGAGGTGGAGTATAACAGGGATCTTCGTCAAAATATTCTACTAAACGCGGCGCGCTGAAGTTATCGAGTCGTTCGATAACTTTTGGATTGCTGACATGAACTTGGTCTTTTGTTATCGGCACGGGAACGGGAACGACGAGGGCAAAGTCTTTGGCTTCGCCTTTGTAGTCGTTCGCCATTGTTAGGATAGTTCGTTCTCCGTCCCGCGCGATAATCACCTGCGAGGCTTGATTGTACAAACTGGAGTCAGCTTTAGCGACATAAAAGCCACAGAAAGCCCAAGCGGGTCGTGCTAAGCCGATTAACGCGATCGCAACGACAACAGTTGAGAGTAAAATTCGGATAAGTTTCATCATTTTTATTGCGGGAGTGCCTTAACGCTATTCAAACATTTGCACGTAGGGGCGAATGGTATTCGTCCTTCTTATTAACCTTCTGTAGGTAGCAACCCATTGATACGTGAATGGCACTAACTTAAGGCTGGTGGGCGCTGCCCACCCTACGAAATATCAATAACGACGTTGTATACAACGTCTCTACGGCGATTTTTCAACTCTTATTTCAGTACCATTCATTGATGCGTCCCTCAATTCCAAATCCTGCGCCACCAGGGACGAGAATCGACCTTGGGGAACTCAATCTTGCGGCGAATCTCATTGACATTCCAGCGAGTCAAGCTTGCTAAAGTCGTCGCTTCCTTCTCCAGACGTTCCTGCAATCCCTGTTGATAATTTTCTGCGGCCGGACAATCCATCTCTCCTTTGTAAGGATGGCGGATAATATAACGCCCTTGGAAGTTTTCGCGATTTCCCGTTTGTTGGAAACGCAAGTCTTCCGGGAAGGTATTGCGGTTGTAACGAACGTGCAAGCGGGTCATAAAAACGTTTTGTCCGCCTCCAGAATTGGGCTGTGAGGAATTAAGCCAAAATACGCCCGCTTCTTTCAACTCTTCTGGGGTTAAGGGTTCGGCAGCACAAGGGTCGCACCAAGCCATATCCCAAGCGTATTCGAGAAAGGCGACTTTCTTGTTTTCTCGTTCGTGGGCGGTTTGATACATTGCCTTGTAAAATTCGGCGAACTCTTCTTTAACGAATTCGGGAATTTCGGCATCGGACGGGATTTTAGCACTGCGATAATTGGTCAGTTCGACTTGTCCTTGGGGGGAAAGAACGTAAACGATTAAGTCTTGTTCGCCTTGTCCGTTGACAGTTCCTAAGCGAATTGGAAGCATAAATCGGGGCGATTCGTAGGCGATAGCCAGAGGACGCAGGGATTGAAAGTCGCTTTTTTGGAATTCTTCGAGGTTGACTTTAGCGACGAAGAATTTCATGTTGTCGCGGATGTAGGGTTGAAGGAGTTGACTCGCACCGGGGGGAATTTTGTAGCCGTTTTGCACCAGCCAAGTTTCGAGTCCGTCGGATTCTTTAGCTGAAAGGATGAGGATGTCGTACTCGCCGACGGTGAAGCGTGCTTCTACGGTTACGCCGAGGTTAGCGTTTCGTCTATCCCCACCGCTAAATAGCATTTCTCCGTTTAATTTTGTCGTGGTTGAAAAAGCGTCCTCGTCCAACATAATGCAAGGGTTGGAATCAAAATATTCCACCAAGCGCGGCGCGCTAAAATTATCGAGACGCTGAATAACTTTAGGGTCGCTGACATGAACTTGGTCTTTTGTTATCGGCACGGGGACGGGGACGACGAGGGCAAAGTCTTTGGCTTCGCCTTTGTAGTCGTTCGCCATTGTCAGGATGGTTCGTTCGCCATCCCGCGCGATAATCACTTGGGAGGCTTGATTGTACAAACTGCTATCCGCTTTAGCAACATAAAAGCCGCAGAAAGCTAAGGCGGGCGGGACAAAGCACATCAGTGCAATAACTGCAACGAACGCAACTATGAAACTTCGCAATATTTTCATCGTCAACTCCTTTTGCATCGATAACCCGGACAGACGCGGCTGGTTCGCGTCTTTCCTAATATTGGGGGAACCGAATTTGTGTGAAATACGGGTTTATCTGTTTAGTTAACTCGAGGGATGGGGTTCGGTAAGTTGGGAATCCAGTTGAAACGTTCTTGCTTCCAAATTGCGTCGAGAATGAGGGTGAGGGGCGAGAAGGCAAAGAGCGTCCAGAAGATGGCGGTGGAAAGGTAGTATTGATACTGTAGGATGAAGGCGACTGACGCGATCGCAACAGACCATACCAAACGACCGACGCGCGCATCGGGAATCGATCGCGGATCTGTTAACATGAACAGTGCAAAAAGCAGCAAACTCCCGCTCGATAGTTGGTGAATGCTGACATCCCAGCCTTGTCCCAGCCAAAAAGTCCGCGCCGTTTCCAATCCTGCGTAGGTGGCGAGGAAAGTTGCAGAAGTATCCCAGCGTCCGACGCGATGCAGAACGATTCCCCCCGCACCCGCAAATAGCAATAAATACCACCAATCCGTTCCCCACTGTCCCGGCGATACCCACGCATCGGGCGTTAACACGAGGGCGGCGATAATCCCAAAATTTGCCGGATTGAAAAAGTGCTTGCCTCGCCAAGAACAGATAAACTTACTAGCGATGGCAAGAAATCCTGCAAGCGCCATCGTTTTCCAGTCGTTAGCGCGCAGCAGCAAGCACAGTCCCAAACCCGTGATTAAAGCGCTACGCAGTGAAGATACGAGGGGAGGGGATTTTGGGGGCGAATCGGTTAAATCGGGGAGGAGGCGAGTTTTGGCACTCAGGAAGGGAACTCCGGAAACAAATAGCCATTGAGTCACCAGACAACTGGCGATGACGACAAACATTAAATCGGCGCGCAGCGTCCAGTCGCGGGTACTGATTCCTAGAATCAGGAAAGTAGACAGGAAGAGGATTTGATAATCGCGAGCATCTTTGAATAGCGTTTTCATGGCGCGATCCATACTAGAATTTTAGTTCTCTTAGTATGTCTGCTAGGATGCCGCATTGTTCCTTCGTTACACTTTATGTAACAAGAGAATCGAGCGCGCGGGTTTTCCTATCGATTCGATAATGCCTAGCGAGGAATTTTACAATAAACTCGTCCTACTGCGCTAATACCAATTCTCATTGATTTTGCACGATTCTCGAAGAGGGTATAACAATGTTATGCCCCCGATAGTAAAAAATTTAGTGCATCGCGATTGGGAATTGGTATAACCCATCGCAATTAAGCCCCATCTGGCAAAGACTATCGGCGAATTTGAAAGCATATCCCGCAAAACTAAAGGCGTTAGATACAACATCTATACATTAATGGCGCTGACTTAGGGCTGGTGGGCGCTGCCCACCCTACGAAATTATCTGTAGAGACGTTGTATACAACGTCTCTACAGGTGATTTCTCAACTCTTATTTCAGGGCCATTCATCTATACATATTTTGTACCCAAATCTTAAATCTTTAAATGCCGATCTATTCGCAAAAAAAGGGTGCGTTACCGCTAACGCAACCCCTGTCCGGAAACTTTAACCGAGGAAACTTTTAAGACTTATTTTTAGGTTGATTTTTAGCTTGTTCGATCGCAATTTCTTTCATTGCCTCAAAAGAGTTACGATTCGAGCTACCTTCAATCGCTTTCACTGCCAAATCTTGGACTTGTTTGAGCGCGGCATCGAGTTGTTTCGATAGGCTTTGCAGGCGCGCTTCTTGGTTTTGAATTGTTTGCTCTAATGAGTCAATTCGGAGGTCGTAATTGCGCTTCTCACCTTCAACTTCCTTAGCGCGCAGTTCGGATTTAACTTTAGCGTTATAAGAACCGATATTGCGCCCATTTTCTTTACCATTTTTGATATTTTTCTCTAACTCTTCCTTAAACGCTTCAACTTTTTGTTTGGTTTCAGCATATTTCTTCTCCTGCTCGGAAATACTGTTTTCACGCTCCGTCCATTGCTTTTCTAACACCTGACGTGCTTCTTCTAATTGCTGATAGCGCTGCTTTTTCTCTTCCTCGTGTTTTTCTTCATCCAGCGCGCGCTTCAGTTCGAGATTGTATTGATATTCTTCTGCTTCGCGCTGGCGCTGCTTAAAGTTGGTTTCGTTACGTTCTTTTAGCTGGCGCTGATAAATGTCTTGTTCTTTTCGCCAAGCTTTCTTTAAGTCTTGAAGTTGTTGTCCCAATGTCTCTTGACGTTCTGCCAGTTCTTCTTCAAAAGTTTTAGAGCTTTCGTTATAAGATTGAATCAACGTCTCTAAAGTCGTTTCGTCAATTTCCTCCAGTTCGTGCAATTCTTCGAGCTTCTGAATGGCTTCATTCGCTCGTTCGCGCACGCTTTCAAATTGGGACGCTTCTGCGATCAGCTGTTCGGAAAGATTGCTGACAGCACCGCCAAATCCAATTTGAATTTTTTCTAGGCTTTCGAGGGTTTGAGCGATGCGATCGTGATTTGTCATTGGCTTAACTTCTTTCGTTTTAACAACTTCAACGGGAGGGACGGGAGCGGCTGAAGGCGCTTTTTGAGGGGGATTAGCATTCAGTTTTTTGACTTCGGATTCGAGCGCTGTGGCTTCTTTCCGCAATTCTTCGTAAGCTTCGATAATTTCGGCTTTGGTGTTGCGATCGGTTACTTTTTTCTTGGTCATTTTTTTTGCTCCAGATTAGCGATTCGGTAGGATGTTTATGTCTTGCAACAATTAAGAGCGTGGCTGGTGCGTTACGCACCCTACTCAATGCGGATACACCATCTAATTAGGATGCAGTTTTACTTAAGCTTGAAAGGCGCGCATTGCAAGTTGTTGGGCTTGGTTGGTTGCAGCTTGTAAGCGTTCGGTGAGTTCGGAAATTTGAGCAACTTGACGTTCGATCGCGCTTTCTAAAGAAGCAACCTTTAATTCATAGCCTTGTTTGGCAGCTTCCCATTCTTTCTCAAATAAGTCTGACTTCACTTTCGCTTCGCGATCGGCATCCTTAATCGCATCTTCCTTTGCTTTAATATAAGCCTTTTTCAATTCTTCTTCAAAACCTTCCACTTTCTTTTGATTGGCTTCAAATTCTGTACGATTGTCCGCCAAAAATTTCTCACGCTCTGCCCAGGCTTTCTCTTTTTCTCGATCCGTTTCCTGCAAATTCCGCTCTTGGACGCGCTTTTCTTCTTCATACTCGTCCATTTCAATTTTGCGCTCTCGTTCGATTTCATATTGATAATCTGCGGCTTCTTGTTCTCGTTGTTGGGCTAACAATTCCGCCTCTTCTGCAACTTTAGCGGTAAATTCACTTGCCTCTTTTTCCCACGCTTTTTGCAGTTGCGCTTTTTCTTTTTCAATGGCTTCTTGTTGGCGTGCGGAATCTTCCGTTAAAGCCGCAACTTTTTCTTGGTGTTCTTGTCGTAAAATATAAAGGGAGTCGGCGACGAGGCGAACTTTCCGCAGTTGTTCGAGGTTCTGGCTTTCAACCGCGATCGCGCGTTTTAATTCTTCCAGCTTATCGGACTCTGCCGACAGCCGTTCCGATAATTCCACAATCGCGCTACCGAAGTCGAGTTGCAATGATGCCATACTGTTAACGATGCGATCGACAGTATAAGCAGAGGCAACTTCGAGTAGTTCCTTATTCTTCGCTTTTTCGACTTCTTCCTCTTTTGTGGCGACCTTTGATTCGATTTGCTTCTGTTCGGTGAGGAGTTGACGAAAAGCAGCTAAAATTTGCGCTTTACTATCTTTTACAGTCGCTTGGCTCACGGTACTTCTCCTTAGATTACAATTGAATAAACAAACCTCTACAGGTGTATTGCACCCATTTCAGGCTGAAAACTAACAATGCGATTCGAGAAACTTCAAGATAAAGCGGACACCCAAAAATCTAGTTTCTCCACAAAATCTAAGATTTGGAAGAAAGCGATGTAGAAACTGCTTTTATTGAGTACCAGTCTGGGAGAGTTGTTAGCGTATTGACTTTTTATTCAACCCTGCTCTTATCATAACTGCTGTTGAAGTTTTCGTCAAGCTTGCGTTAGAATAAATTTACGCAGTCCGGCAGATTGCTTTCAAAACTAGACAGAGATTAGCTTTGCGGTTATAGAGTCATTTTGCCGGACGGTGCAAACTTTAATGGGAAACACTGAAAAATGGCAAAATTTGGAGAACTAATCCGCCAAGCGCGCAAGGATAAAGGGTACAGCCAGCGAGACTTAGCGAAACTGCTGGGTTTAGACTTCACCTACCTCTCAAAACTAGAAAACGATCGCGCCGACTACGCCCCCAAGGAAGAAGCGATTCGCGCCCTCGCCCATCATCTCGGCTTGGATGAAGAGGAATTGATCTTTTTGGCAGGGCGAATTCCGAAGCAGGAAGAGGAACTGTTGAAGGAACATTATAAGGATATGCCGGTGCTGTTCCGCCGGATGCGCGAGAATCCGGAATTTGCGCGTAAGGTACTGCGGGAAGCAATGAATAATGAATAGTGAATGGGGGAATTATGAATTATGAGTGATGAGTGATGAATGGGGGAATTACGAATTACGAATTACGAATTACGAATTATGACTATCTTCAAGCCGTTTCGTTTTCTTGACAAATTCGCAATTGAATGCTCCGCTCTCAATATTTTAGAGGCGATGGAAATCACGCCGAACTATAAGCCCAAGTTTCCGCTGGATGCGAGTCGGGTGGCAGAGTTTTTGGGTTTAGATGTGGTGTGGGATCGCATTCCCGAAGATGAAGAGGGACAAATTGCGGCGCGAATTCTGCCGTTAGAACGTTTAATCGAGATTAACGAAGATATCCCGCAGTTGCGCGGCGGTTTCGGCGAATCGACGGTGGCGCACGAAATCGGACATTGGGTGCTGCATATCGATACGGAAAAGGCGCAACGGTATGCGAGTTTGCAAGCGAAGGGAGTGAAGATTTCGGTTGAACCCCTGTTGTGTCGTTCGGGGGATAACTTTGAGGGAATCGAGTGGCAGGCGCAATATTTTGCGAGTTGTTTGTTGATGCCGCAATATGTTTTGCAGCAGCAGCGACAAAGGCGCGATTTAAGCCAATGGCGATCGCTGTACGAGATGGCGGAAGAATTAGGAGTTACGATCTCGAATTTGGTTCATCGATTGGAGGATTTGCGCTGGATTGAAGTCGATCGCACCTCAAAGCAAATCCGCCAACCGTTAGCCGTTTGAAACTCCGAATTCCCAATTCCCAATTACGAATTACGAATTACGAACTACGAATTACGAATTACGAATTACGAATTACGAATTACGAATTACGAATTACAAACTACCCATACCGTAACTCTTGCTGGGGCGCTTGCGTTGCCTCCGGATCGAAGCGGCGCAAACCCAGCATTTGCTGACTCAGCAACCAAACGTAATGGGGATTGAGTAAGATGTAGCGCTTCCAAAGGCGCTTCGGTTCTTGAATGAGGCGAAACAGCCATTCTAAGCCGAGGTCTTGCCACATTTTCGGGGCTTGGGGGAGTAGTCCGGCGTGGAAGTCGAAGGCAGCACCGACTGCTAAAAGTGGCATGGAAAGTGCCTCGCGGTATTCGTAAGCCCAAACTTCTTGGCGCGGACAGCCCAAACCGACAAGAGTAATGGCTGCACCGCTGTCTTTAATTTGTTGGACGATTTCTTGCTTTTCTTCTGCGGTTACTTGTCGGAAACGGGAGGGTTGCGCGCCTGCGATTTGCAACCCCGGATAGCGCGATCGCAAATTCTCTGCGAAGGCATTTAAAACCTCCATGCGACTGCCGTAAAGGTAAATGGGCAATCCTTCTTTTGCGGCGCGCTCGCAGGTAAAAAGGGTCAAATTCGGGCCGTAAACGCGATCGCGCAATCGAGCTTTGTGCATCGCATTTAACGCCCAGCGTACCGGCTGTCCGTCGGGACAAATCAGATCGAAGCGATTGAGGCGATGGCGGTGAGTATCGTCCAATACCCCCGTCATGACTCCGTGGACTGCTAACGCAGAAACGGAAAGTCCTTGCTTGTTTTTTGCTGCTTGGATAATGCGATCGACTGCCGCCTCGTAATCGACGACATTCACCTTAACTCCAAGCACATTGCGTTTGCCTGCATCAATCATTTTAGTGAATTTGTGGATAGTGAATCAATAGCACTGAAATAAGAGTGGAAAATCGCCGGTAGAGACGTTGCAAGTCAACGTCTCTACAGATAATTTCGTAGGGTGGGCATTGCCCACCAGCCTGAGTTCACCGCCATTCGATAGTGAATCGTTATCAGCGATCGGCGAATGAGGAACAGTGAATAGATATCCGCTAAAGAGTCTGTTTTAGAAACAATTCATCATTCCCCATTCATCAACTCATAACTCAGAATTTATCCTTCCTTTCCCCAACGTTCGTGGTTGTATTCATAAATCTCTTTCAAGATTTCCGGCACGTTGTACTTCATCTTCCAGTTAGGATAATGAGATTCAAAACGGCTGTTATCGCTAATCCACCAAATATGATCCCCAATTCGGTTCGTTTCCGAATAGGTATAAGTCATTTCCTTGCCGGTGATTTCTTCCGCCATTTTAATGGCTTCTAACATCGAGCAATTGCTAAAGCGTCCGCCGCCAGTATTGTAAACTTCTGCACTGCGAGGCGCTTTATAAAACTCGTTGAAGGCATTAATTAAATCCGCGCTGTGAATATTATCCCGAACTTGTTTGCCCTTATACCCAAAAACCGTATAAGGAACACCCGTCGCCGCGCACTTAACTAAATAAGCTAAAAAGCCGTGTAATTGCGTCCCCGAATGATTCGGCCCGGTCAAACAGCCGCCTCGGAAACAAGCCGTTTTCATATCAAAATAGCGACCGTATTCTTGCACTAAAACATCCGCTGCCACCTTCGATGCACCAAATAAACTGTGGGTGGTATGGTCGATGGACATATCTTCGCGAATGCCGCCGACGTAGGTATGATTGGGATCGATTTCCCAACGAGTATCCTTTTCAATTAAGGGCAGGCGGTTGGGCGTGTCGCCGTAAACTTTGTTAGTGGAGGTAAAAATAAAGGGCGCTTCCGGGCAGTTTTCGCGCGTTGCTTGCAGGAGGTTTAAAGTGCCGTTGGCGTTAACGCTAAAGTCCATGTGGGGATCGCGGGCTGCCCAGTCGTGGGAGGGTTGGGCGGCGGTGTGGACGATGAGGGAGATGTTGGATCCGTACTTTTTAAAGAGGTTGTCAATCGCCTCGCGATCGCGAATATCAACCTCGACATGAGTATAATTGCTCCCCAACTCCTCCTCGAGCCGCTTGCGATTCCACGTCGTCGAAGCATCCTCGCCAAAAAAGACGCGGCGCATATCGTTATCGATTCCGACCACTTCTAAGCCTTGTCCGGCAAAGAATTTAGACGCTTCAGAACCAATTAAGCCAGCCGAACCTGTAATAATTGCAACAGTCATGACAATTTTGGATTTTTGGATGTTAGATGTTCAGATGTTGGATTGAGTATGGGGGTACGGCATTTTAAGACTTCTGCCGAATAACCCTCTGATGTAACGTTATGGACCCATTGCTTTGACCGTACTCTGTTAAGTCATCAGCGAGCGGGAGTCAATAGGCAATTTGCTGTTGACTGCTTACCGGCTGCTATTTGCTGTTCTAACTTTGTCATATAGTTGAGCGAAAAACTCGCCTTTTGCATCCCAATCATAGACTTCGCGGACTCGTTTTTTTCCTCCTTCTCCTAATTGTTCCCGCAATGACGCATTTTTCGCCAAAAGAGTCATTGCTTCTGCTAAATCCCGCACAGCTTGCTCGGGATTGCGCGCGGGAACTTTAATTCCCGTTTCTTCGGTCACTTGAGTATCCGGCCCTCCCAATGCCAAGCAGATAATCGGACGACCCGCAGCCATCCCTTCTAAGCAAGTCCAGCCGCCCGAATCGTGCAAACTGGGATGAACGAGAACGTGAGATGCCCCTAATTTTTCTAAACTTTCTTCTCGAGGTCGTCTGCCCCAAAATTTAATCCGATCTTCGCACCCTAATTCTCGGGCAATAGTTTCTAAATGCTCGCGATCGGGGCCATCCCCTAACAACCAATATTCTGCATTAGGGAGGTTGGCTTTAGCGAAGGCGCGGACGGAAAGGTGATAGCCTTTCCAGTGTAAGAGGCGACCCAAACTGATAAATCGGATCGGTTCTTCTGAAGGCATTGTATACTGTCCCAAACGCGCGATCGCGTCCTTCGATAAACCCGCCTCGGAGTAAATTTGTACGTTTTTCGCCCCCATCGGTCGCACTCGTTTTGCCGTATCCTCGGTGGTTACGGGAGTAAACACACTCCGTCGCGCGGTGAGGCGCGTTAGGGGGTCGAGTTCGCCGATACGCTGGGCGACATCCCGCGCGAATTCGTAAAGTTTTCCTTTGGTGCTGAAGTCGCGCCAAAACGGTTTGGGGGCAGATTCGCCGCCGCCAATCGGCCCCCAGATGAAGGGAACGGGCAGCAAACCCACTAAACTGGGCGACCAAAACTTAACGTAGGTGACGTGGCGCGTTACGTCGAAGTGAAGTTTTCGGTGCAATTCTTTGGCTTTGCGGTAAGCGAGAATCTGCCACAAATAATAGTGAAGTTGCAGCCCTCCTTGGCGACCTTTAAAACTTTCTTTCCAACCGAAGGGTTCGACGTAGACGAAATGTAAGTTGGGAATGGGGTTGCGCTGCAATTCTTCTTCGATGGGCGGTCGGCAAAATTCGCGGGTGATGACCCAAACTTCGTTGAATCGCGCCGATTGTACGGCGACATTCCAACCGACTCCTTCTTCAGATCCTTGTCCGGGTTCGCAGGCAAAGCAAGAGAGTAAAATTTTCATAGATACAGTGTTCTCGATCGCTTCCCAACTCATGCAGGCGAATTGTTGCACAGGAAGTTAGGGTTAATGTTCCCAGGTTAACTCGCCTTTTTACCATTGCGGCATTTAACTGGCAAGATTCAGTGTTGTTTTAAGAAGGTTCAATTCAAAATTTGACCGTGCAAAAGCAATCTCCCTTTTCTCAAAATTCGCGATCGCGCCCAACGGCTAATACGGGATGTTTTGGCTGTTTGGCTTCTGTGGTTCGCATGACCCTCGCTTTCGTCGCTTTAAGCGCTTTAGGGCTGTGGGGATTCGATTTGTGGGTTCGCACGACTTTAAGCTCGAAGCCTCTCTCCGAGCATTTACGCGACCAACGGCGGGACATTGCTAGCCTGTTCGGTACGACGGTTGCGATTAATGAAAACGGTCAAAGGATAGATGAGAATGGGAAGGTCATTCCCATCCCCGAAGTCGCAAATGCTTGCTTGGGAACGGCTTCCAATCCCGCACCACCGCCCGAAGCTTGGAAAATTTTCGATTCCGCAGGGAATGGCGTTGCGGCGCGCGGTTTTGTCCTCGACAAGGGGAACGGTTACGGCATTCCTAGCTTGGCGCTTTCTGCCGACGGTAAAACCCTCGTTTCTGGGGGAAAACAGGCTCGGGTATGGGATTTGTCGGCGCGCAAGCTGCGTTACAATCTCTCGGGTTCGGTTAAGTTTGTCGATGCAGTGGCCTTGAGTCCCGACGGAAAAACGATCGCGATCGGCGATGAAGGCGGCGGAATTTGGCTACACGACTTGAATACGGGGAAACTCAAGCGAAAATTAAACCATCAAGCCCGCGTCGAACAACTACTTTTTACCGCCGACGGCAAGTTCTTGTTGAGTAGCGATATAGGGGGAACCGTTCGCCGTTGGAACCCGAACAGCGGACAGCAAGCTCATTTTAAGACGCGCTATCCGGCTCAGTTTATCGCCCTTCTGCCCGACAAACGCTCCCTCGCGATCGCCGCCCAAGCCAGCAATGCTGTCGAGATCGTAACTTCGAGCGGAGAAATGCAGGAACTCCTCATCCACGGCAACCAGGTTGACGCGATCGCGCTTTCGCCGTCGGGACGAATTTTAGCCTCGGGCAGCGGCAGCCCTCAAGGGATTCGACTTTGGGATTTGCAACGCAAACCCGTGCGAGAACCGATTAAAACCCTGAAAGGACATAACGGACAGCCTTTCGCGATCGCGTTTAGTCCCGACGGCAAAACGTTATTTGCAACTGGGGATGGTTCGGGAGGGCGTAACTATGCGGTCACAGTTTGGAATGCTTGCAGCGGCGAACTCGTGCATCGTTTTGGCGAACAAGTTCGAGGTTCTGCGCTGGCGGTGAGTCGCGATGGCAAAACTTTGGTTGCGGGCGATCGCAAAGGCAATCTTCAACTGTGGAATTTGCTGTAGAAATCGAAACAACTGGCTTGTTTTCCACACTTTCAGACCAATTGCTTGAAAAATTTAACTCGTTTCAACGCTAATGTTAAAATAAGCGACCCCAGGAATAAACTCCAAAATCTGAGAAAGCTCATCATAGCAATATCGCTGCTTAAATCGTAGTCAAATTTAACCACAATTTGATGTAAAGCTATCCCGATAAAGTTCGGTAAAAATTTGTGGATGCAGTAAATTCCTAGCGAACAAAAGGAGAGGAGTACGACGAATGCGTTCGGTTTGGGATTATAGCGGATAAAGAGGTAAGTTATTAAAGAAGAGGATAAGACACAAGAAACTCGCGCATATTGAGGAAGGCGATCGTATAAAAAGACTTGCGGAGCGTCAGATAAGTTAAAAAATCTCCCTTCAAGGACGATCGAGAAAATAATCACTCCTAAAATGACAGCGATTGCGAGCGTCTCGTTTTGCCAGCGATAGTTTTGGTCGTTTTTAGTATCCTTATTTTTTTGCCAAATGAGGTAGGCGCTAAAAATATAAGGTAGGAAATTGAGAGGATTGTTGTGCGCAACCCAAGGATAACTTTTAAGAGTAACACCGATTGTTGATTGGACAATTAATAACAAACAAGTCAAAAAGAATAAGCTGTATTCTACCCCTATCCAGATTCGCTCGCTGGGTTGCCAATACGATTTAACTCTCATTTTTAAATCGGCTAAAAAAGAAAGGAAAATGAGAGAAAATAGAAAGTAAAATAGAGTATCGCCTCCTGTCATAATAACCCACATCAAATATAACGGCTCGGTTAGCATCCGGCTCGATTCTATTTCTCCTAAATAAATTTTTCCGAGAACGGCGATGGGAACCCAAAACGCATAGATCGAAAGCAACTTATAAAATCGCTTCTGATAAAAATAGTTGGGTTTTTCTCGTTGTTTTTCGTAAAACAAGTATAGAGATATTTGAAAAAAAATAGGGACAGCTAGCAAACTAATATTTTGATAAAAAAAATCTATGATTTGTCCCAGAAAAATATTGTTAAATTCAAAAATCCTTAAAGCGTCGGTATGACGGATGACCACCAGAAGACAGCAAATTGCACGCAAATACTCAAAACCACCAATAGACTGATTTTTCATACTCTACCCCTGGAATTAATTCATTAGTAACTTGCTCCTAAGCGCGGCTGGTGCTGAAATTACAGCAACTGCCGGAAGGGCGAACAAAAAGTGTCGTTCTGCGCCATAAAGGAAAGATACTGTCCCTTTATAACAGAATTTTTAGAAATGAAAATAGATTGAAGACTCCGCGTTACCCGCTAAGCCCCAACAGCCGCACAAGCAAAGAGGGCGACAAAAAAGGTAAAGAAATACTTAATTTTAATCAGTTTAGCGATCGCGTTTACACTTCTTAACGGTTGCTAAAGGCGATCCCTGCCGCATTACTTCATAAACAACCGGACAATTGGGATAGACATTTTGTAAATTCATATAGTGCATGGCGAGGTAATAGTTCGGTGGTTCTCCTTTTTTTCCGTAATCCAAATCTTTGTCGATATCCAAAAATTTAAGATGAGGAACGGCGTAAATTTGAGGAAGAATTTGTTCGCCGCCAATTGCAACTTGTGAATTGGGTTCTGCATTGCGATTAATCCATTCCATTCCTTCGCGCAAAGCCAGCCCCCAATAATCTCGATCGTATTGTCCGTAAGTTTTGCTTAAGCCCCCCGCAAGGCGATTGAAGTAAACGTATTCGTAGGGATGTAACGTTACCATATCAACCGCGATCGGGCTTAACAAAACGAGGGTTAACGCTAGGAAAAACCAACGCACCGCTTTGCGTGCGAGGCTTTGATAGAACCAAAGGGCTGCTGTTACTGCGATCGCCGCTACTCCCGGCAGCACAAATAAAAACTGCCGTTCGGCATTGTACAGCGGAGACTTACCAATAATCGCGATCGCAGGTAAGGTAAAGATTTGCAGAAGCGTTAAAATCGTACAAGCTTTCTGCAAATAATCGAGTTTTCTGTACTTCCAAATTAAACTGATTAAGCCCCCAATGAAAGCAATTTGAAAGATGACAGGAATTGTTAGATGCAGCCATTGAGGGAGGTAATATCGAGGTATTCCTGTCGCCGTAACTAACTGACCTGCAAATAGATTTTTTCCCGGCCAAGTATGCTTCGATAAATAGTGTAATGTTGCGAAAAACCAAGCAATGGGATTCGACCATGAAGAGGGGTAAAATAGGATTGTGAAGGCAGCCCAACTCAATCCCATTAATAGATAAAAGGGATAAAACCGAAAAACCTTAGCATAAAGATTTCGGCTTCCCAAACCGACTAAAAGATGAGCTAAAGCAACGAAAAAGAGCAGGAAAAACCCTCCGATGCGAATTCCCGTTACGGCAGCAACCAGAATGCCATACAGAAAAGAATATAGCGTCAGACGATTTTTTCCCAGCTTTAAGCGTTCTGGAGGGGCTTGAAGATAAGCTTGAATTAAATAAGCGCCTAATACTGTAGCGAGGGTAAAAAGAGCGGCAAAAGGGATATCCTTGGGGTTAAAGAAACTGTGGCCCCAAAAGCGAGGAAAGAGAACTAACGCGATCGCGCCCGTCCAAGCATACTCCCACCCTGCTAAAATACCCACGATCGCGCCAACCGCCCCGTAAGCAAAGAGGGCGACAAAAAAGGTAAAGGGATGCTTAACTTTAATTCGTTCGGCGATCGCGTCGATAATTGCGCGATCGCCCTCCTCTAAGTTTTCGTTTTTGAGGGGGTTGTAATTAACCCCTTGGCGAAATACCTCTCGGACTTGATAAGCAACTTCTGCCGAAAAGTTGAATAGAACGCCGTAATATCTCAAATCCTTGGGAATTTCTCGACCTTTCGCGATCAATTCATAGTTATACTTAACCGTAGAAATTTCCGTGCCTTCATCCCAAGAAACCCCATAATGACCGACGGTAGAAAAGCCGAGAATCGCGATCGCGCCCAGCACCGCAATAAGCTTCAAATAAGCCCCCTTCAGCCCGAACATCAGTTCGCCTCACTTTTTTGCTAATGTTGCTTCCGTTACCTCAACAAAATCGCGGGCTGCCGTTGTGGGCGTAGTGCGCGCGATTAATTCTCGCGATCGCGCCCCCATCCTTTCAATTAAACTCGGATCGTCGAGAAAATGGCTCATTTGCTCGGCTAATTGCTTGGGGTTGTGAGGGTCAAAAATATAACCATTTCCCCCCTCTTCCACTAACTCCAACGCCGCCGCCCCATTCGAGCAAAGCACCGGCTTTCCAAACACCATCGCCTCCGGCAAAACCATTCCCCAAACATCCTCATAAGTTGGGAAAACAAACACATCTGCTTGCTGGAAATACGGCCCCAAATTGCCATATTCAACCCATCCCGCCCAAGTCACCTGGGACTCAAAACCTTTTTCCCGAATCAACGCTTCTAGTTCTTCTCGCTGATCCCCCGTACCGACAATCAAAAGATTAAAATCTTCATAACCGCGTTCTTTTAAAATCGCGCAAGCTTCAATCAACGGCTTAATTCCCTTGCGCTGGGTGATGCGCCCCACATACAAAAAAGTCGGGCGTTTTAAATTCAAATCGACCTTAGCACTGCTTTCCAAACCTCGCTGTAGCGCTTGTGCGTCCGGAACCAAATAAACGTGCAAAGAAATTTTGGATTCCGGAACCTCCAAACACTCCATTAAATACTTCTTACCCGCCTGACTATTGGCAACAAACGTATCGCAAAACTTCGCCAACCACTTACGAACCGTCGTGCGAAACTTTGAATCCCGAAAATCTGTATTCGGCGAACTGCCATCGTAAATCAAGATAATTTTCCAGCGAAAAATTGGCTTGAGTAGCACGCAAAAAACCGTCCACAGCGAAAACGCTTGGGGTAATACAACCTGGGGTTTAAACTGTCGCAGGCGACCGACAATCGCCGGAGAAACAGCAATGAAGCCCCGCGTGTAACCTGCCTCTACCTGTTGAGTTTCCAAAAATGATGTTTCTCCCACCAGTTCGATAACCGAACATCCCGGTAGATTGGGGTCGAATCCCGGCCAGACTTGACCGGTATAAAAAACCGTGTTGGGATAGGTTTTAATAAATTCTTTCAACACGGGCTGCCAGTAAGCACCGAGTTCGACCGAAGGAATAAGCCAAGCAATACGAGTCTCTTTCATGGATTTTAGAACGCTTCTGTATTCAGCTAAAACGCGATGAAATTTCTCAATCGAAATTCTCCCCCTCTCCCCCCTCCCGGTCAGCACCGAGACCTGATTTAATTGATGTAAATGGTTAGGCTTTCTTCGGGTTGCGGAAAAGCATCGTCGGGAGCAACCGACGGTAGGGAAGCAGCCAAAAGATCGGCCACAATAACCCGCCGTGTCGCTTCATGATAATTTTCCATTCGTCAAAGGATTGTAGCGTGACATCTTGGAGGGCTAAACCTTTGGGTTGCCCCATTTTCTTAAGACCTTCCTCGAGTTTGGGAACGCTTCCCGGTTCGGGGGTCGGGTTTCTCGGACAAGTTCCCTGATATCCCGGGGCAATCCACACCGTACAGCCTTCTTGTTTGGCTCGCAAACCGTAGTCCCAATCGCCCGCATAATGGGTTAATTGGGGGTCGAGATTGCCAACCCGCTGCACCACCGATCGCGGAATCAGCACGATATTACCGCACATCGCGTCGCATTTTTGCGGCGTATCGGTCGGTTCGATGGAACGGACTTTAAATGGGGGAAACAGCGGACCGTGCTGTTTAATCCCGCCGTAGGTAAACTCTTGCGTGTCTGGGTCTTGCGTGGAACCGGCGACAATGGCTTTATCTTCGCCTTTTGCGGCCAACTGCGCCGAAGTTTCTAGTAGCGCGGCTAGGGCGTTGGGATAGAGCATGGTATCGTCATTGAGCCAGACATAGTAGTCGTAGTCGCCTTTAAGCGCTTCCTCGAAGGCGTAGCGCATTCCCCCATTCCAAAACAGACTCCCCGTTCCGGAAAAAATTTTAACTTGGGGATAAGTTTGGCGAATCGCATCGGCGGTTCCATCGGTACTGCCATCGTCTACCAGATAAACGTCTAAGCTTACCTCGGAGGTAAAGTCTTGGTTAAATAACCGCTGCAAACAGTCTAGAGTTTTGCTTTTGCGGTTATAACAGGTTAAGAGGACAGCTAAGCGAGCGCAATTCATCGACTTCAGGGTATATAGAATAGGAACGACTGCGGGCAAACTAAAATCAGAAGTGTTTCTCTGTCCTTAAGAGTACCCGTTTAGAAATAGGAATACACGATCGTGGAAGATTTTGGCATTATCGTTATCTGTTGCGACCAAGACTATCTCTTCGCCAAGGGCGTTTGTGCCAGTATTCGGTACTTCCTGGGCGATGTTCCCATTGCTTTGTTAGTCGATGGGAATTTTTCAGTAGCCGATATGCAGCAAGCTTACGACGTTAAGGTTATCAGTCGCGAAACGATGACCTCTGAGGTTCTCAAGCAGCGCAGTTTTGGCTGGGGGACGACGCGGATGATTGCGTTTTGGGAAAGTCCGTTTAAGCGTTTTCTCATCATCGATTCCGATGTTGTCGTTTGGGGCGATGTTCTTAAGTATGCCAACTTCAATGACTACGATTTGATTATCGACCAGCCCTGCTATCCTTATACTCCGGAGATGGTACAGGAATACTTTTTCGATTTACCCATCTTCGAGAAAGATTATGCCGGTTTTGAGTGGCGCGATCGCACTTTCGTTTGTCCGGCGGTTTTATTCGGCACGCGAGATATTTTCCCTCTCGAAGAGTATATTGGCATCCTCGACTATCTCCAACAAAAACCGGGCGTGTTCAAGTACGGCGATATGGGATTCATTAACTATATGATGTTCAAAGGAGCCGAAGAAGGGAAATTGCGCCTCGGACAGGAAGATATTCAGTATATCGTCGCCGATTTCCCTCGCGAAGATTTCGAGAAACGCTACCCGATGGGTCCCGACGGCCCGATTGTCAAGGATAATGAAGGCGTGGTCATCCACTGGGCAGGACCTAAACCTACGTTATCCACAAAAACGACCTACTCCGAACCCATGAACTTCTTCCGACGCAAGGCGTTAAAAGATTATAATGGCACCACGGGAATCGCTGCCGAAGCGATTTTGCAAGCTGAAGATTTTCAACGCAATTTCTTCGTTTATAACAAGAAAATTCGCAAGAAAATCGGAAAGTTGGTCGGCGCGAAGTAACGCTCGATCGGGATGAGGGACGACGAATGAGAGAAGGAATCCCTCATCCTGAATTACGAATTACGAATTACGAATTACAAATTACAAATTACTATGGTTCAACCTACAATTTTAGTGACGGGCGGTGCGGGTTATATCGGTTCTCATGCCGTTCTCGCTTTACAAAATGCCGGTTATAACGTCGTCATCCTCGATAATTTGGTTTACGGGCATCGAGATATTGCTGAAACAGCGTTAAAAGCTGAGTTAATTGAAGGAGATACAAACGATCGCGCCCTGCTCGATAAACTCTTTTCTAGCCGCAAGATCGATGCGGTGATGCACTTCGCCGCCTATGCTTATGTGGGCGAATCGGTGGAAGCGCCGGATAAGTATTACCGAAACAATGTCGTCGGGACGCTGACGCTGATTGAAGCGATGCAAGCTGCCGGGATTAATAAGTTTGTATTCTCCTCGACCTGCGCGACGTATGGCGTACCGGAAACCGTTCCGATTCCTGAAGATCATCCTCAAAATCCGATCAATCCTTACGGGATGTCGAAGTTAATGGTGGAAAAAATTCTAGGCGATTTCGATCGCGCCTACAATTTCAGATCGACGATCTTCCGTTACTTTAACGCCGCTGGAGCCGATCCTTCGGGGCTTTTGGGCGAAGATCACGACCCAGAAACGCATTTAATTCCCCTCACGTTATATGCTGCATTAGGAAAACGGAAATCGATTACCATCTTTGGCACCGATTACCCCACGCCGGACGGGACTTGCATTCGCGATTATATCCACGTTTCCGACCTTGCTTCCGCCCATGTTCTCGGTTTGGAATACCTATTTAAGGGTGGTGAAACGACGGTATTTAACCTCGGGAACGGCAATGGATTTTCGGTGAAGGAAACGATCGAAACGGCGCGAGAGGTAACGGGTAAAGAGATTGTCGCCGAAGAACGCGATCGCCGTCCGGGAGATCCGCCAATGTTGGTGGGAAGCGGGGAGAAAGCGCGATCGATTTTGGGCTGGAATCCGCAATATACCGAACTGCGAGATATTATCGCCCATGCTTGGCAATGGCATCTGAAACGTAATGGATAATGGATAATGAATAATGAATAATGAATAATGGATAATGGATAATGAATAATGGATAATGAATAATGGATAATGAATGAATGGCACTAACTTTAGGGTGAATTGATAATTGGGGGTTCATTGACCGCGAATTACGAATTACGAATTACGAATTACGAATTACGAATTACGAATTACGAATTACGAATTACGAATTACGAATTACCGTTCAAATCCTACTACTTCAGCGAGGGTATAAAGCGGCCTACCTTTAACTTCTTCATAAATTCTGCCGATATATTCGCCCAAAATACCGATACAAATGAGTTGAACCGAACCGAGAAAAAAGATTGAGACGATAATCGCGGCCATTCCCGTTAAAGGCGAGTTAGGTTGGTAAAAACGCCAATACAGAACTAGAAACGCCATAATAAGGGCTAAAAACGCGGAAAAAAGCCCTAAATAAGTTGCAAGTCGCAGGGGTACTTTAGAAAAGGAAACGAGGCTGTTAATCGCGAGGGCGAAGGATTTGCGGAAGGTATATTTAACTTCTCCAGCAAAGCGCGGTTCTCGCTCGTATTGAATGGCGGTTTGGGGGAAACCCACCCAAGCGCGCAATCCTCGGATATAGCGATCGCGTTCTGGCATACGATTTAAAAGCTCGACGACTTTCCGATCCATCAAACAAAAATCCCCCGTATCGGCGGGAATATCGACATCGGCGAGGTAGCGCAACAGGCGATAGAAGGTGTAAGCAGTAAAACGCTTAAACCATCCTTCCTTGCGGCGTTTCGTGCGACGGGCGTAGACGACGTAATAACCTTGTCGCCACTGTTCGAGTAGTTGAGGAATAAGTTCTGGCGGATCTTGTAAGTCGGCATCGAGGACGATAATTGCTGTGCCTCGCGAGTAATTCAATCCAGCCGTCACTGCCGTTTGATGCCCGAAGTTGCGCGCAAAACTTAGATAGCAAACCCGCGCATCTTGTTGGTGCAATTCTCGCATCATTTCCAGGGAGCGATCGCTGCTGCCGTCGTTAATTAAAATTAGTTCGACAGTTCCGTCTAAGCTATCCATAACGGCGCTCAAACGTCGATACAATTCGGGGATCGTTTTCTCTTCGTTGTAGATGGGAACAATCAAAGAGTAATTCAGAGATTCGTTTGCGTTCATATCTCGAGTTTGAGAATCTCCCGCTAATGGGGTTGCGTAACGGGAGAGAGAGAGTTAACAATTTATCAACAATTTAAGAGAGCGAAAAACATCCCCTTATTGGAGTTGAGATTTTTTGGGTTTTAGTTCTCCGAGGAGTAAGTACCCTCCAACTCCGAGGGCAAGCGCTATTAATAATCCGAGAATCTTCTTTTTGTAAATCATGCCGATCAGTTGCAGGCGCGTCATCAAATCGTAGCGATTATTATCGACTTTAGGAACGGCAATTATATCCCAAGTTGCGCCGCTATCGGTGGATTTGAAAACTTTAGTCGTAGTAGCGCCAAATCCATAAAGGGTGCGATCGCGCGCGTAATCGGGGGAGAATTTAATCGGGACGGGGGCAGATGGCGGACCGACCATTTTCGCTAAGGCAAGGCTGTCGTTGCCGATTTTGCGGAAGGTTGCGCCGCCATCGCTGCTTTGAAATAATCCTTTGCCTCTGACGCTGGCAATCAAGGTGCGATCCGCTTCGCGGATCCCTTCGGGCGCGCGCGCGTAATCGGGGGAGAGGGCAACGCCTTGCACATAGCCCTCAATTCCGGGCAATTTCTTCCAGCCAGCACCGGCATCTGACGTTGTAAAAATGCCCCCATTGCTGCCAACGAAGAGGGTGCGATCGCGCTTATAGTTGGGAGAGATAGCGATTTGCAGGTTGCTGCGTTTCTGGAGTTCTGTCCCCCGAGCCGCTGGCTGCCAAGTTTTGCCGCCATCGGTTGATTTAGAGATGCCGTTGGTACTGTTGTAAATATACAGGGTTTTATCGGCAGCAAAGTCTGGCGAAATCGCGAGCGAGGGCGGATCGTTACCCTTCACTTTCTCCACTTTGGCGATGGTTTTAAAACTATTACCGCCATCTTCCGATTTCATCACATTTCCCCCTTGATTGGTGACGAAGATGGTTTTGTCGGCGGCGAAGTTGGGCGAAACAGCGATGGTTACACCGCGAACGCTTTTCGGGAGTTTGACGAGTTGCCAAGATTTGCCATCGTTAGTGGATTTTAAGAAATAAGTCCAGAGAACGCTGGCAAAAAGGGTTTTATCTTTGGCGTAATTGGGAGAGAAGGCAATATCAAAAAAACGCCTCGGATCTTGATGGGGTTTTTTGAAGTTGTTGGTAAAGCGCGGCACTTCTAGACCAGTGGTAATGTTACTCCAGGTTGTGCCTTTATCGCGACTGATGTAAAGATTGCCTACATAGTTCGCGATCGCGACGGTAGAATCATTTTGATAGTTGGGCGAAACGGCAAGTCCGATAATCGTACCGCGCGACAGGGTTTCTAGTTCTTTCCAAGCGCGCCCGCCGTCAGTGGAGGCAAACATCCCGTCAAATCCGCCTAGATACAGGGTTTTATCGGTGCTGAAGGCGGGGGAAATCGCAAGATCGTAGAAGTGGGGAGCGCTAAATTTGGGAACGTCGGCTTGATCGTCTTTGGTAATCCCTTGTTTGTATTCTGTCCAAGTTTTACCACTGTCGTTGGATTGATAAACTGCTTCGTTCCAGGTGGCAGTGAATAAGGTCGTATCTTTAGCGTAGTCGGGAGAGACGACGATCGCTTCAATCGCACCGCTAGCAATGCGCCCTCCGGGGGTGAAGGTTGCGCCGCGATCTCGGGTTTGCCAGATATCTTTTTTTTCCGTTCCTGCCCAAAAAGTACCATCTTTGGCAAAATTGGGCGAGGGCGCGATCGCGGAAATTTTACCGCTTCCAGCGATCGCGGTTGCTTTTTTCCAGGTTTTGCCGCCATCTTCAGAGAGGGATAACGCCCCTTGAAGGGTTCCGATCGCAACGCGGTTGGGACTGTCGGGAAAATAAGCGATCGCAGAGATTTTTTGGGTTTTATCGAGGGCGGTTTCCCAGGTTTTGCCGCCGTTTTCGGTGCGGTAGAGTCCGCCTTCGCTGCTGGCGGCGAGGGCGCGATCGGCGCTGTCGGGGGCTACTGCGAGAACTTCGATCTTTAAGGTTGGCAGCCCTGGGTTCGCTTTCGCCCAAGATTCGCCGCGATCGCTCGATTTAAATAAATTTCCCCGCACAAAACTATAGACTGTATTATCTTGCGCGTAACTCGGAGAAAGGAGGACTTGCTCGATTACATCGTGGGGACGATGGGCATACGCTGCTTTTACGTCAAAGAAAAAGCACAATAAAAAGATTGACAATAGAGCAAGGACCCCAGATAATCTTTTGGATTTCCAGAGTTTTATTAACATTTTGATTAAACTTTTAGAAGTGGTGGTAAATAATTCGCCATTCTAGTCCTCGATCGCCGAATCTGTCTCCTTTTTGTAAAGAAAAATTAAGGCGATGGAAGGGTTTGGCAATACTGAGATAACGTTTCCGCGCAGCGATCGAAAGCTTGCTGACCTCGTTCCACAACTTCCGGCGAGACGTTGCAGTTAATTTGGCGACGTTCCCGCACAATTTTTCCGGCTTTAATATTCCCTTTAGAGTCGCCAACTCCTTTGGTTCCTGTTGTATTCAACACTTCGTATTCTTCCGAAAATCCTTGGCGAGTTCCGAGCAGATTTTGGAGGGCGGCAAAAACTTCGGAAGTGCGATCGAGCGATTGTTCGTAGGTAATAAACAAACTTCGGCGCTTATCGTCGATTAATTTTGCATAACTTTCGAGGACGGGCAAACGCTCCGTATAATACTCAATTGCTTCTTTTTCCGTCCAGTGCGATTTAAGGTCGAGGAGGCTCGGTAGCGTCCTTTGGGGTTCTCTTAATAAGAAGATTGCATAAACGTTCGGTGAGGTTAAAAAACTGGGATTGGCGAACTTACTATTATGCAAAACTTTATCGAGAACGTAACGGTGAGACATTCCCAATCCCGTCAGATTTGCGCCTTTCAGATTGTAGATATTTCGCTCGTAAACCTTCGCGATTAAAGTTTTAAAATCTCCTTCTTTTTCATATTGAAGGTGAGTTTCTCCGTAGCCGATTATCTCCGGATTAGAAATGAGAAGATGGGAAAGCAACGAGGAACCAGAGCGCATATGACTTAGAATTAAAAGAATGCGGTAGGGTCGATCGCGCCATAAAATGCTGTAAGGCTCGTCGTCGCCTTGGATTCTAAAGTTACAATACTGGCGCAGTACATCGTGCTTGAGTTGGCGAAGCTTATTGAAAAAGGTAGAAGATGGATTTGGCATTTTGAGTCAGGAGCAAAGAATTAAATTAAAATTGGCAAGCGATCGCTTTGTCACAGCGTTACCAAGAAACTGGGTCTAAAGCCTCGCCCTTCTAGGGCGACTTTTCTTGTTTTATAGCAATCCCAAATTGTTTAAAATATTTTTCGGAAGATATAGCATTGCTGCGTATGGCTTTCAGCGCTCGTACTTATCACAACCTATTTGGGATTGCTATATATCGATAATTCGCTATAAACAGGATACAATAAACACATGATTGTACTAGAGTTTAAGTTAAAAGGTAAGTCTCAGCAGTATCGGATCGTTGACGAAATGATCCGCACCGCTCAGTTTATCCGAAACAAAGCTCTAAGGTACTGGATGGACAATCAGAACGTTAAGCTGTCCGACCTCTACAAACAATGTGCTGTCTTAGCAAAAGAGTTTGAGTGGGCAGGAAAACTTAACTCAATGGCGCGTCAAGCTTCGGCGGAACGTGCCATTTTTGCTATCCAACGGTTCTTTGCTAATTGCAAAGCCAATAAACCTGGAAAGAAGGGCTATCCACGATTTAAAAAGGGGACTCGTTCTGTCGAGTACAAGACATCAGGCTGGAAGCTTTCTCCTGATAAAAGAAGTCTAACTTTCACTGATGGCTTTGCCGCAGGAACCTTTAAGTTAGTTGGTTCTCGTGACTTGCATTTCTATGCGCCTGACGAAATTAAGCGGGTGCGGGTAATTGGTCGTGCTGATGGGTACTACGCTCAGTTCTGCATCAGTGTAGAACGTACAGAAGAAGTTATCCCAACAGGCAAGGCTATCGGTATAGATGTCGGGTTGAACCACTTCTTAACCGATAGCACCGGAGCAACCGTATCTAATCCTCGTCACCTGCGTAAAAGTGAAAAGGGATTAAAGCGGGCGCAGAAACGGGTTTCCAGCAAGAAGAAAGGGTCAGCCAACCAGAAAAAGGCTATCAACCGACTGGGAAGAAAACACCTCAAGGTCAGTAGGCAGCGTAAAGATTTCGCCATAAAGACGGCGTTGTGCGTAGTGAAATCTAGCGATTTCGTAGCCTACGAAGACCTTCAGGTGCGAAACATGGTGAAGAACCATAAGCTTGCTAAAAGTATCAGTGATGCAGCGTGGTCGCAGTTTGCTCGATGGTTGCAGTATTTAGGTAAAGTGTACGGGAAAACAGTTGTTGCTGTTGCTCCCCAATACACCAGTCAAGACTGTTCAACTTGTGGCAATACGGTTAAGAAGTCGCTATCAGTCAGGACTCACATTTGTGGTTGTGGAACAGTGTTAGACCGCGACCACAACGCAGCGCTGAATATCTTAGCTAAGGTTTTGAGGCAGGCGGGAATCAATTTAAATACCCTAGGGCATAGGGAAATTAACGCTTGGGGACAGAGCGACCTCTACTCATTGGTGGTGACATCAATGAGCAAGTTGACTGGTTGAGCCAAGAATCCCCGTGCGTTCACGCCGGGGAGTGTCAAAGTAAAGGAGTTAGGTTGTCAGTGGGAAGTTCGAGGGAAATAGTGGGGCGTGGTGGAACCGAATATCTTTCGAGTTGATGCTCTAGAAGTGCGCATCTATAGTAATTCGCAGGTGCTTGCAGTTGCCGCCGCGCAGATAGCGAAAATTGAATTGCAAGCTTGTATCGCACAGCACGGGCGGGCGCGCGTCGTTTTCGCGACAGGAAATTCTCAAAAAGAATTTCTCGAGTTTTTAACAGCAGCAGATGGAATCGATTGGTCGCGTGTAATTTGCTTTCATCTTGACGAATATCTTGGCATCGATCCGGAGCATTCGGCAAGTTTCCAGAATGAATTGCGCGATCGCGTCGAAAAGCGCATCCATCCCCAAAAATTCCACATTCGTAGTTCGTAATTCGTAATTCGTAATTCGTAGTTCGTAATTCGTAGTTCGTAGTTCGTAATTCGTAATTCGTAGTTCGTAGTTCGTAATTCGTAATTCGTAATTCGTAATTCGTAATTCACCATTTCCCATTCATTATTCATTATTCACCATTCATTATTCATTATTAAAATGCTTTATCGTCGCTTCGGACGCACAGAACTGCAAATGCCCGTTTTTTCCTGCGGGGGAATGCGCTATCAGTATAAATGGCAAGATGTTTCTCCTTCGGAGGTTCCCCCTCAAAGCCAAGATAACCTCGAAGCGACAATTCGCCGCGCCCTCGAAGTCGGAATTACTCACATTGAAACGGCGCGAGGTTATGGAACTTCCGAGATGCAGTTGGGGCGAATTTTGCCGCAGTTCCCGAGGGAAAAATTAATCGTTCAAACCAAAGTTTCATCTCTGAGCGATCCGCGTGAATTTCGCCGCAAGTTCGAGCAATCTTTGAAGTTTTTGCAATTAGAATACGTCGATTTGTTGGGGTTACACGGGATTAATACTGAGGAATTGTTGCGCGATAGTTTGCGTCTGGGAGGGTGTTGGGAGGTTGCCAAACAGTTGCAGCGAGAAGGACGAGTGCGGTTTATCGGTTTCTCGACGCACGGCGCGACGGATACGATTGTGAAAACGATTGAGAGCGATCGCTTCGATTACGTTAACCTGCACTGGTACTATATTAATCAAAATAATTGGCCCGCGATCGCAGCAGCAACGCGCCACGATATGGGCGTATTTATCATCAGTCCGGCGGATAAGGGCGGCAAACTTTACGCACCGCCGCAGAAGTTGGTTGAGTTGTGCCAACCCTTGAGTCCGATGGCGTTTAACGATTTGTTTTGCCTGTCGCATCCGCAAGTACATACGCTCTCGGTGGGTGCAGCGCGTCCTTCCGACTTCGACGAACACTTAAAGGTACTCCCTTTATTGGAGGAAGCGGAGACGGTGTTAGCGCCGATTTTGGAGCGATTGGAGGAGGCTGCGATCGCGGCATTGGGGGCAGAATGGTATTACACTTGGCACAAAGGTTTACCCACTTACGATCGCACACCCGGACAGGTTAATATTCCGATTATCCTCTGGTTGCGGAACCTCGCGATCGCTTACGATATGGTAGATTACGGCACGATGCGCTATAACCTACTCGGCAGCGGCGGGCATTGGTTCCCCGGTAACAAAGCCAATAAGTTGCCCTCTGCGCGCGAGTTGCAGCGCTGTCTGGCAAGCAGTCCCCACGCCGATAAAGTTCCCGCCCTCCTGGCGGAAGCCGATCGATTGTTGGGCGGTAAGGAGGTTAAACGATTGTCTGAAAGTTAGGGGCGCGGTGCGAATTTTGCGGGAGAGGGTAGGTGTAGAAATTGCCGCTTGGAAAAATTGGGCTGTAACCCAATAACGGTAAGGGTTTGATGCCGGCCAGGGAAATTAATCTCTCCCGCGATCGCTGAAAGCCTTGCTATATCTAGGTTTGCGAGGATAAAATTGGGGGTGAACTTGACAGGTCGAAGTCTGAAATGGTACTTTTAGGAAAGTCTCCCGGAACTGTACCTTGAAAAGTCCATATAGTAAGGGTTTCAGAACCAAGCGGTTGCAACAAACATTAATCCCTATCAGGGATTGAAATCCGTTTCCCAAACGGCCGCCGCCCCCACCCAATAATGTTGCAACAAACATTAATCCCTATCAGGGATTGAAATGTAATTCCGCTGATCTCTTTTTTGACTGGTGTTTTTACGACGTTGCAACAAACATTAATCCCTATCAGGGATTGAAATAGCACCCCCACATCGGCTTACGGGGAGTTCATCGTTGCAACAAACATTAATCCCTATCAGGGATTGAAATATTCTCTCTGCAATCTTCGGGACGGATATCTATTAGTTGCAACAAACATTAATCCCTATCAGGGATTGAAATTTTACGTCCATCGAGACGTATTGATCGATCAAAGTTGCAACAAACATTAATCCCTATCAGGGATTGAAATCTGGAAACGGGTAGACGAGAAAAACCCCGCTGAGTTGCAACAAACATTAATCCCTATCAGGGATTGAAACACGCCTGCTCGCAAACACTCGGTAATGAAGGTATGCCTGGTTGCAACAAACATTCATCCCTATCAGGGATTGAAACCCGCTAAGTAGCGATCGAGGCACGGATCGCCACGTTGCAACAAACATTAATCCCTATCAGGGATTGAAACCGGTCTGGCGCTTGCTGCCTTGACCGTTGCGCGTTGCAACAAACATTAATCCCTATCAGGGATTGAAACTCCCAATAACCCCTATCCCGGCAAGCTCGCGTTGCGGTTGCAACAAACATTAATCCCTATCAGGGATTGAAACTCGATAGTTGCGCTTATTCCAAGCATCGAATAAATCCTGTTGCAACAAACATTAATCCCTATCAGGGATTGAAACGCTCAAAGAAGGCTCGGAGGAAGCAGCGCGCCGTGGTTGCAACAAACATTAATCCCTATCAGGGATTGAAACAAGGATTCGCTTCTGGCAAAGGGAAGCTCATTAGTTGCAACAAACATTAATCCCTATCAGGGATTGAAACATATCAGCCGTCTGATGTGTCTAGGTTCGATTCGTCGCAAACGATCGAGATCGCGCTCTATAATTGAGCTATATTGACGCAAATGAAGTCGGAATCTTTCGGAAACAATGCGAAAGATTTTTATCCGTCTGAATTAGTTATGCTGCTTGCAATGTTTGAGGTGTCGGTAACAGTCGTCCTTCTGCTTCATAACTTTCGATTAATAGAGCTAAAACCTCACGAGCGTTATTTAACGCTTCTTCATGAGTTTCTCCGTGAGTAAAATACCGCTGAATTTCTGTTGCAAATTCCGGCAGTTCTACAACATAGCAATTATCATCGTCCGACCAAATAATATCGATTCTGTACTTGAGTTTTTCCATTTTATTCTTTCTTCTTTACGCTCGATCGATTTGTTACAGTCGCAGTAGAAATGGTGTGTCACGGCACTACAGAGGAATGGCTTTTCATCATCGATTATCCATTATCAAACTGTTCGATCGCGCGGGCATTTTCCGGGAGTCGCGCGTCCGTTTGACCGCGATCGCGCGCCCAGCTACCATATAAATTTAAGGGCGTACTCACCACATCGACCCAAGGCGTTTTCCCCGCGATCGCGCCCGCTGCTTTCCCCGGCAATTCTTTGAGTAACCAACGACTGATTAAATACCCAGCATCCTTTGCCGTTACCGGAGGGCGCAACGCTACGCCGTGCAGTTCGTGTAAATAACGATTCGATCGCCCGTAACGCTGCCACTGACTGCGGTATTCTAATAAAGTCGCTCGATGTCGGTGCTGCACGATCGCATCTTCCACAAAGCGGTACTGCCACGCCGTTTCCCGCAAGATTCGCCAGCAAATATCCGCATCGCCGCCGGTGGTTAAATAAGGGCGAAACAATCCCACTTCCTCAAAAACCGCGCGTCGTACTGCCAAATTTGCCGTTTGTCCGTAGGGACAAAAGGGATGGGCGAGGGTATTCTTTTGCGATAATACACCTTGGCGATCGGCGTGGCGTTCGAGCAGCGTATTTCCGGGTAAGGCGGCAATTTCGCCGATCGCTAAACCGACTTCTGCTTCGCTGAAAGGTTGTACCAAGCACTCCAACCATTCGGGAATCGGGCGACAATCCGCATCGGTGAAGGCGAGAATTTCGGCGGTGGTGGATTTAATTCCCTGGTTGCGTGCAGCGTAGGAACTTTGGATATTCGCTTCGCTGAGGGGATGGAGGGGAAGGGTTGCGGTTTGGGCGGCGGCGGCGAGGAGTTCGGCGGTGCGATCGCGGCTATTATTATCGATAAGGAGGTATTCGACGCGATCGCGCGGATACGTCTGTTGCTCCAAACAGGTTAATAATTCCGGTAAATCTGCTTCGCCGTTGTAAATCGGGATAATAACGGCAATTTTCGGGCAAAATTCCACTTAATTTTCTCCTAATAGCACTCGTTCGTACCGTTCTCCGGCGCTTTCCCAGGAGAATTCTTTCTCAATCAGAATTCGCGCGTTCTTGGCGATGTCCGCACGCAACTCGGGGTTTTCAAATAAGCGCGCGATCGCGGTAATATATTCTTCTACGGTATTGGCTCGCAGCGCCCGCAACGGCTCTCCATCGACTTCTAAGCCTTCCAAACCGCGATCGCTGCCCACCACCGGAACGCCCGCTGCCATTGCTTCTAAGGTTTTATTCTTAATCCCGAACCCAGTACGCAGCGGCACGACGCAAACCGTCGATCGATGCAAATACTCTACCATTGAAGGTACTTTGCCCGTCACCACCACTCCCGGATGTTCCCCAAGCGCTTGTATTTCTGCGGTTGGACGGTTCCCCGCAACGATAAACTCCGCGTCGGGATAGCGCTGACGCAGGGGCGGCAAAACTTCGAGGGCAAAGAAACGAACGGCATCGATGTTATGCTGAAAATCCATCGCGCCGACAAAGATTAAACGATGTCCGCCCGGATCTTCGGTACGGTAAGGAAAGAGTTCTAAATCTACGCCATTGGCAATGATTTCAATACGAGCGTCGGCATTAAATCTATGTAAGAATTCTTCATCGTCGGGCGTGGTGACGACAATGCGATCGATCGCGTTACAATACTGTTTTTCGTAGCGATACAGCGTGGGTAAGTAGAGGAAATCGCGCGGCGCATTTTCCGAAGCATTCATCTTCAAATAATTCACCGTCCCCCAAT
Source organism: Oscillatoria sp. FACHB-1406 (assembly GCF_014698145.1). NCBI lineage: Bacteria > Bacillati > Cyanobacteriota > Cyanophyceae > Oscillatoriales > Oscillatoriaceae > Oscillatoria > Oscillatoria sp. FACHB-1406. The sequence continues at coordinate 93,176 of NZ_JACJSM010000009.1, forward strand.
ACACCGAACTATGCACGTTCACCACCGTTCGCGTGTAATTTCGCAACTCCGGACGCGCGTAAATGGCATTGGCGCTATGTTCGCACGTCATCGCCGCGAACTCTCCCCTGGTAATGCGATCGTCGATCCAAGCCTGCATTTGCGGCGAATAGCGATGTAAAATATTAGGCGGCGTTGCTGTCGCCACTGACTCCCAAAACCGTTGTGCTTTCCCCATCAAATTACCGAACTTTGATGAAGAAGTCGCTTCCCCTTGCATCGGAAAAATCTTCATCTCATCAACCCAATGCCCCAACGCTTCAATATCTGCCTCCGTCGTTCCCTCCGAACGCTGCGTCGCGAGAGCGATCGAATGATTTCGCTTCAAGTATTTCAGTAAATTGAACGTTCTCACCTCCGTTCCACTGCGACTTGGCGGATAAGGAAACGTCGAGGAAACCATTAAAATTTTCATCTGGCAATTGTCCGAGCGGCTTGCAAGTTTTGCTATTATAGCCAGGAGAATCGAACCTTGAATCTAGAAGAATTATGACAACGCTCGCTCTGCCAGCATTGTAAATTTTTTCCCCTTGCTTTGTAAATTTTTCCCCTGGTTGACATCTTCAAGAAACCTTGGCTATATTAAAGCTATTCTAACCAAGGCTGGGAAGCCAGTCAAGGACTTAATTAAATTCAATAAAATCGAAACAAAGTTAGAGAAAAAGACTTAATAACCGTTTCATGAACCTCTATCCGTCGAGCGATTCCGCCAGTCAGCCCGAAGCGATTCAATCCATAACCTTATCGATCGTTACTCCCACCTTGGGACAATTCTCAGATCATTGGCTTTCCCGTCTTTTGCAGGTCAAAGGAAATATTGAATTTATTCACAGTTACGCTCCCGGAAACCTGCCAAGACCTATAGAGGATCCGAGAGTAAACGCAATTTTCAGTCCTTATAAAGGCGAAATGATGCAGCGGTTTGTTGGCTTGTTGAATGCGAAAGGAAAATATATTTTAGCGCTTGATGATGATGACTACGTGCATCCCGATATTTGCGCGCTCTGCGAGCGCTATTTTCATGAATTCCCCGAAAGTTGGGTGTTGAGATTACAGACCCAAAAAATTGATTATCTCGACTGTGAGAGTATCCAAAAAGATTGGCAGAAAATCCCGAAACTAGAAGATTTAACTGTTGTCGAAAAACGGAATCGCGATAACCCAAATTCGACTTTACGAGAAATCCCGATCGCGCCCTTGGATAAAGCCTTTGACAAACGCTTTCTCATTTGGCCGTTGCTCGAACGTCGCGACGATCGCGGGCCGCATATTGAAAACTTTAACACTAAAGTTTGGAAGAACGAACTCGTTCAACAAACACTTCCAGATATTGCCCGCGCCACCAAAATTTTTGGTCTTTTAACCTGGATTCCCTTTTGTGCCTTCGATCGCTTTATGGGTCTTTTCCTCCAAGCTAAATTCTATCAAAAGGATGCGATTGTCGGTCATTGGATGCCCAAACCGGAGCAAATTCGCTGTATCGATAAAGATCCGGCCTTAAAACCGCCGAGGTATCACGTCGCATCGGATATCTTGTTAGTCAAAGCCTTCCCGCAGTACGGCTATCTTTGGAACTTATTTTTTCGGAAATTTTACGACATTCCCCGCGTCGTTGGTAAAGCCATTAAATGGAAAGTCTTGAAAAAATCGACACCGCGAGCCAAAGTTTAGTTTGTATTGATAATTATTCTATAATTTATCGATCTCGATTGATAGTTTTTCATGCCAGTCAATATTTCGCAACCCGTTCGCCCTAAGCCCTTTTTGAAGTGGGCTGGCGGGAAAACTCAACTTCTGCCGGAAATTCAAGATATTTTAGAACGAAAGTTTTCTAATGATAGTGCTTGGACTTATATCGAACCTTTTGTGGGCGGAGGCGCTGTTTTATTCCACGTTCTCGATCGCTTTCCTGGAATCGAACGCGCGGTTATTAATGATATTAATCCCGAACTGGTCGCCGCTTACCGCGCGATGAAAGATAATATCGTAGCTACGACTGCGAGTTTAATGAGTCTTGAAAAAGCGTATAACGACTGTCCCACAAAAGAGGAAAAAAAGAGTTTTTACTGCAACCAAAGGAAAGAATTCAATCGTCTCAAACTCAGTCCGGATAGTTTGGTAAGTTCTCCGCATTTTTCCCAAGTAGCACTGTTTATTTTTTTAAACAAAACTTGCTTTAATGGCTTGTATCGTGTAAACCGCAAAGGAGAGTTTAACGTTCCCTTCGGAGATCGTAAATCTCTCAAAATCTGCGATCGCGAAAATCTGTTGAGAGGGAGTGAGTGCTTGCAAAAGGTTACGATCGAGCTTGGAGATTTCGAGGAAATGTTAAAGTATGCGGGTAAAGATGTTTTGTATTATATCGATCCGCCTTATAAACCGCTGAATGCAACGTCTTCTTTTACGGCTTATACGCAAGAAGATTTTAGCGATCGCGATCAATTCCGGGTTAAAGCATTTTGCGATCGCATCCATGAATCGGGCGGGTACTTTATTCTAAGCAACTCAGATGTTGTGGAGACTGACAAACACCCTAGTTTTTTCGACGAACTGTACGCGAGTTATACCATAAAAAGAGTTCGCGCCAAACGTCAGATTAACTGTAAAGCAGAAGGTCGAGGTTCGATCTCAGAACTTCTCATTACCAACATAGGGTAATTCGTAATTCGTAGTTCGTAATTCGTAATTCGTAATTCGTAATTCGTAATTCGTAATTCGTAATTCGTAATTCGTAATTCGTAATTCGTAATTCGTAATTCGTAATTCGTAATTCGTAGTTCGTAATTCGTAATTCGTAGTTCGTAATTAAAAATTAAAAAATTACCCCATTCATCACTTATCACTCATAATTCAATCGCCAATTTTCCCGTCGTCGAACCCAACTCCAAAGCCCGATGCGCTGCTGCTGTTTCTTCTAAAGGGAAAGTTTGCGCTAAATGAATCGTTAACTTCCCTTCATCCATCCAAGTCGCGCATTGTTCGAGAATCGACGCTTGATACTCCAAGGGGCTAACCAAATTGTGCAACATAGGCGTTAACATCAACTCAAAACTTAAGCGTTGATTGCGCGATCTAGCAACTTTAAAATTACCCTGATTGCTGTCGGGTTCGAGAATGCTGACAATATCGCCATAAACCCGCACTGCTGGAAAGCTTTCAAAAAAAGTTTTACCCCCTACCGTATCGAAGGCGATATCCACTCCTTCGCCCTCCGTCCAATCCAGTGCTGCTTTAACCCAATCGGTTTGGCGATAAAGGATGGGCAAATCTGCGCCCAACTGACGCGCTAAACGTTCCTTATCCGGCGAACTCACCGTCGTACAAACTTCTGCACCGCGCAACTTCGCTAACTGAATCGCGACGTGACCGACACCGCCCGTACCCGCATGAATCAGCACTTTTTGACCGGCTTGCAAGCGCGCGCGATCGTACAATGCTTCCCAGGCGGTAATTAACACCAAGGGTGCGGCGGCTGCCTCGCTAAAGCTTAAATTCGCCGGTTTGCGGGCGATAAAGCGTTCGTCTACCACCGCAAATTCGGCGTAATTTCCCGTTCCCTTTTTCCCCAGTCCCCCTTGACAAAAGTACACCTCATCCCCTTTCTCGAACTTCGTAACCGCCGCGCCCACCGCTTCCACGATACCCGCCCCGTCGCAACCGAGGATGGCGGGCATCTGGTCGGGGTAAAACGTCCCGCGAGTGCGGATTTTGGTATCGATGGGATTGACTCCGGCAGCAACTAAGCGCACCAACAGTTCGGTAGGCTGGGAAATTTGGGGTTCGGGGACTTGTTGGAGTTGCAGCACGTCCGGGTCGCCCAGTGCGGTCATGAGAATCGCTTTCATGAGTCAATTCGTGTGGGGTTTGAGGTGCAAACGTTGAGCTTAAACTAACTTCAAGTTAGGGTAGTAAGCGAGGATGTCGTTGGTGGTTAGAGTATCACCTTCGGCTTGAGGAGTCCATAAGACTTCGACGGCTAAAAGGCGATCGCTACCCACACTACCAATTTGACGCAGTGCTTGGCGCAAATCGTCAGTATCGTTGATAGCAGGCAGTTCGAGGCGGTTGAGCGCGCCGACAACCAGGGTAACGAGAATGTATTCGCCGCCCCCATCGCGAACTTCTGTTGAAAGATCGCCACTGGCAGAAGTTAGGGCTTTAGGACTTTCCCGCAATTGGTTATTGTAGTTCGAGAGCGTTTCTTCAGCAAACTTGCTGCGTTCGCCCAAGGCGTACTGATTGAACTTAGCCTCTGCGGATGCGATCGCAGTCTGTTGCGCTTCAGCCGCGCCGTACACCCAATATTCCGGGTGGCGCAACAACGCTAAACTGGCTTCCTGAAGCAGTTCCGCGCGTCCTTCCGCCGTAGCAGTATCGGCAGAGTGGGCTAATTGATTGAGTTCGGTTTGCAACTCGCGCGCATCGGCGAGTAGCCCGACTTGAACGCGCGCAACCGAAGCGCGAGTCGGATCGACGCTGGCGAGTTCGCCTTCTGCACCGCTGCCGCGAACTGCTTTGACCAGAAAGTTAGCGATCGCGATAAACACTAAAATCGTGAATAAGCTACCGAACCCGCCAAACCCCAAGAAGGGCAACAGGAAGGGAAAGCCGATACCACCGCCGCCGTAGCCGTAGCCACCGCCATAGCCATAACCGCCGCCACCCGGAGGTGCGTAAGTGCGAGTGGGAGCCGGAGAAGTGCGAAAAGAGCCGCCGCCAATTCTGCCGCCACTACGGGCTGCTAGAGCGCTGTCCGCACTGCCCAGAGAGAGAACGAGGACGAGGACGAGCAAACATAGAGATTTGAAAAAAGGTTTGATTTTCCCGAAAAATTTTTTAGGCATAAGACAAGGTTTACCTCCTTCGCATACTTAATACTGTATCGCACCCGCCCCCACCCACTCGACGGCTTTCCGGGGCTAGGAGGTGTTGATTTCCGCAATGGGGGGGGAAATTATGAATTATGAGTTATGAATTATGAGTTATGAATTATGAATTATGAGTGATGAATTATGAGTTATGAGTGATGAATTATGAGTTATGAATGGTAAATTACGAATTACGAACTACGAATTACGAACTACGAATTACGAATTACGAATTACGAATTAAAAATTACCTCAGCCTTCTGCTTGATTTTTGTTACCAACACCGACGGTTGTACGACCTTAACTTCGCCCCCAAATCCCAAAATCCAACGCCACAAATCCACATCGTCTAACGACCAAATCGGCACTGTCAAGCACAAGCGACGGGGATATCTTTCATCTTCCGTATTGGAAAGCCCAAACAACTTTGCATCTACAACTTCTTTGCTTTTCCAAGGGGGACGCGACATTTTCAGCGGCACTCGCCCGAAGCGTTGCGTTCCTTCGGCAATGAAGCAAAAACTCTTATCACTCGCCCACAATTCCACCGTTACCCTTGCCCCCTCTTCCGCCGCTAAAAACTGTTGCTGCAACGCCGCGCTGTTGCCCAAAAATAGCCCCACGCTAGCATCGTACAACTTTATCAGCCGTCGCAGCGATCGCACCTGCACCTCCCTACTTCGTCGGTTTTCCACCACCTGCCGCCCCAAAAATAACCGTTCCAAGCGCTCGAACCGCAGCAATCCTCCCACTTCCTCATAGCCCAAATACCAAGCAATGTTGTGAAACCGCAGTTGCAGGGGATAAGCGCAGAAACATTCCTCGCTGTCTGTGGCGTAACCGCCGACACCCTGGAAGCGATGAAACTCCCAGCATTCTCCCGCTAAAATTGCTTCTTCTACCCGTTCCGGTTGACGGGCGAGGGAAAATTGGGGCAAATCCTCAATTTTCGCGATCGCGTGCAGCGAAATCGCCCGCGTTGGATAAATTGGCTGGAAATCGAGCCATTTCCCCCAGGATAAGCGCTGCTGCCAAGTTTGGTAGAGTTCGATTAGGGCGCGATCCCGACTTTGGAGAGCGTAAGATTGTAACCATCGAAACGTTTCTCGCAACTCCGACGCGGTAAAAATCGCCGTTCCAGCAAAATATCCCTGTTTGTAAGGAACCGCTTCCAGGATGCCGTAAGGTTTAAGGACTTTTTCGATATCCTTGCGAACGCTATCGACGCAATCGTACTGCACCAGACCGCGCGACTGCATGGATGCAATCAACGCTTTTTGTACGCCCTCGCTGCCCCCGCCCTCAAAGGGATGGCGGAGGACGAAACGCAGGGTTTTTATCAGGCGGGTAAAGGGTTCGATGTCGCTGTAAGCATGAACGGAAAACGTTCCCCATTCCGGCTGCGGCATTGTCTCGAGAAAGTGCAGTTCCGTCGCTTCCGCCTCGTAGCCGATTAAACCGTTGAGGGTTAACCATTCTAAATCTTGCGCTAAAGCCGCGACATTGCTGTAAACGCTGCCCCATTGCCGACTCATTGCCGCTGCTACCGCCTCCGCAGTTTCAATCAAGTCATCGGTAGGACTTCCTAAACCGGGATGCTGCAACAGCAGGGAAATCAGGTGCATCAACCGCTCGAAGTCTAGCAAGCGGGAGTAGGGATGGAAGGTATAATTGCGGGTGCGGTTGCGGCTGTTAATTTGGCTGCGAGGGAGTGCGGCGATTTTGTCCCGTATCGCTTTGGAGGTGAGGGGGGTTTTGTGGGGAGTGCAGTCGTAAACAGCGGCGAATCCTTCAGCGGCGACGGGCGGAAATTGCTTGAGGGCGCGGTTCATTGCTTCGAGGACTTCAGCGGGAACGATGCGGCTGCGTTTTTGGTTCCATTCCTGGCAAATTTTTAAAGGAGTTTTGAGAAACCAAGCCAACCAATCGACAGCGGCGATTTCGGGGTGCTGCAACCAGGTGAAGCGATGGCTGCGTTTGTAGTTAGTTGCATCGTAGATGGGGGTTTTTCCGGTATCAATGGCGGTTTGAATTTGTCGGCGCATTTCGGCTTCAATTTCCTGCCATTCGCCTTGAATAGTTTCGTCGCCGTAAAGTTGAGCGCGAATCGCGTCGGTAGCGATAATCGTGGTGTTGGGGAGCGTTTTTGCGAGGGAACGAGCGAAGGTAGATTTACCGCTTCCGGGAGGGCCGATGAGAAGATGACCTAGCATTTAGTTAATTCGTAATTCGTAATTCGTAGTTCGTAATTCGTAATTCGTAAATCATGACTTATCACTCATGATTTATCATTCATAATTTCACCATTCATTATTCATTATTCACCATTCATTATTCTTAGATCGCTCCAATCGCGCCAGCTTGTCGTTCAACTGCTGCGCCGCTCGTTCGTTTGCGCTTTCCACGACGATCGCGACTACCGTTTGGATGGCGACGTTGAACAGGATGTTATCGCAGTAGCCCGTCAAAGTCGCAACACCCGCTACCGTTGCGACTTTGACGGCTACCGTCCGCAGCAGTTCGGGGCGGCAGAAAGCGGGGCGGAGTGGAGGTTGAGTCATGGGGTTATCTCCAAGCGTCGGTTCACAAAAAAACGTCTGCCTCTGCTGGTTTCAAACCCGTGTCGTAACGACCATGACTATAAGATAAGAGCGATCGCGCCAGGAGTGCAATAAGATTGGTGCGAAGGACAAAAAAAGCTCCCGGTTTGGAGCTTGTTGAAGATTTTTAGTTAAAGATTGCGATCGGGTTGCGGTAAATCGATATTTTGAAGCAGAGCATAAAATATTTGCAGAATCGATAAACTTTTTGAATTTTGAGTTGACTAATAATACCGTCGGACAATTGGGAGAAGAAGTAGTGGCGCGTTGGCTGCAAGGGCAAGGCTGGGAGATTCTCCAGCGTCGCTGGCGCTGTCGTTGGGGAGAAATCGATCTGATTGCGCGCCGCGAAGAACTGCTGGTGTTTGTCGAGGTGAAAACGCGCAGTCGGGGTAGTTGGGATGAGGGCGGATTGCTCGCGATCGCGCCCAAAAAGCAAGCTAAACTATGGCAAACAGCCGAAATCTTTCTCGCGCAATTCCCCGATTTAGCAGACTGTTCTTGTCGCTTTGACCTAGCACGGGTGAGTTACAGCCCATCGCCCCAACCTGAAAATACCGACAACAGCGCGCGCCCCGTCGTTCTCGGCGAAGCGCTGGTTTTATCCGGCTATCGATTCGTTTTACAGGACTATCTCGAAGCGATTCTCTGATTGAGTTAAAACTTCATCCCCACACCGCCTTGCAGCGAAAAAGCAGGGCCGCCACTATTGCGATAGGCATCGAAAGCAATGATGGCATTGCCGAACAGAACGGCGTTGCTATTGGGAAGGACGTAATCGATACCGGGTTGAACCGCAAAGCTGGTTTTATCGCCAATCGGAGAAGGTTTGCCTTCGTCACTCCCGGCAAACGTTGCCCCAACTCCCACATAAACATCGGTTTGCCAGTTCAGGGGAATATCGTAGGAAATGGTGGGAACCACGGCTGTTGCGTGACCGATGAGGGCTTGGGCGCGCAGGGAAAGGGGCAGTTCGAGGAGTTTGTAGCGCACGGCAACGACACCGCCGATTTGACGGCCGTCGCCGGTACTAATCCCGAAACTGGGGCCGACACCGATGTAACTCCCGTAGGCGGCTTGGGCGAAGGCTGGTTTGGGGGCAATCGCTGTAGCAAGTGTTGCCAAAGCAACGGCGATGCTAGCTACCGCACTTCCGTTGGCTCGAAATTGGACTCGAAAACGTTTCATCAGAGTTTTCCCTTCACGCGCGATGCGAACTCGATTCGCTGTTTGAGCCGATTTTAGCTGTAATTTTTACGATTGGGAAGATTGAGGGGCGATGAGTAATTTGTAGACGGCGAAGAGTAAAATACCTGCGATCGCTAAGCTGGCTAAGGCAGAGACGAGTTGCAGTACGGTTTTGAGAAGGGACACGGCAACCAGCACGCAGACAACGATCGCGATCGCCTTTCCGCCTTGTGGTAAATTAGCGAACCAAGAGCGCACTTGTAACCCCAAGGGAGGTAAACTCTTTCCCGTCTCTGCATCGGGGTTCTGCGGCGCGCGGTGAGTTGTCGGCAAAGGCGCGGGAATCGGGTCGATTTCGACTTCGACTTTGCGGGCTTCAGTTTCCCAATCGGGCTGATTTTCTGGATTCATGTAACGGGGGCTGAGTGATGAAGGCTGAATTCTGTACGATCTGCATTCTTACTGCATTATAAATAATAGAGCGGGAAGGTACGGGCGGTCATCGGTACTATTGCCCGGTGCGCGCTACGCGATCGCTGCTGGTTGAAGGTTAGGGGCAATTCAATTTAGCTGCATTTGTCGCAATTGTAGAGCGTGTTTGAAACTTAAAACATCGTGCGTCCAAACGGGCAAAATTGAGGTCATGGCAATTTCTTCGAGGGTGTGAAGAATGCCGATGATAATGGCAAGCCACAGCGTTACACCGCTATAGTGGAAACCGAAGAGCGCGATCGCGGCGATAAATAAAGATAAGCCCCAAAGTTTCGCCGAATAAGTGTGATAGCTCGCGGGTTTACCGTATTTAAGCAAGTTAGCAACCCACCACCATAATTGCACGAAAACGACAGTCAGCAGCGGAATGCGAAAGACAGCGATCGCGTCCGGACGAACCAGCAGCGCGCTTGCACTCACGCACGCATAAAGCGCTACATCCGCCCAACTGTCGGCTTGGCGCAGTTTTGCGGTGCTGACATCCAGGCGACGCGCGATAACCCCATCAAAGATATCGGAGAGGAAGGCGGCGACAAAGGCCACAATAAATAACTGGCTTGTGTTGCCATCGAAGGCATCGGCGAGTAACACTGGAGCCAGACAAAAGCGCAGCAGAACCAGAGAAGTGGGGAGATAGGGCAGAAGTTTAGTTAATTCGGCTAACATAAGGCGGCTGAAGGGCGATTTATGAGGATAGTTTTACTGTCGCAACAATGCTCTCAATCCTCAAGACGCGATCGCCCAGTTTGCCCAAGAGTCCATCGCGCTCTAACTTCAGCCTTCCTAAAACTTCCTTTTCTGTTGCTTTATTCAGGGACAGTTTAAACTTTTGTCCCTAATTCCTCATGCTGTTGAAGTCCGCATCACGAACGAAGATTAAAACAAACCGCTTAATCGTCCATCTGCCACGGTTCGAGGAGGTTATTTTCGTCGAAGATATTTTTCGGGCGCAAAATTAACACGACTTCGCCGAGGATTTCGCTGTGGGCAGGTTCGGGGAACCATTGCACCTCAAGTTCTCCTTCCCGTTCGACGAGAAAGTATCCTTTCACATCCCAATCGAGCGATCGCCGATCGACAATAATAACGACGGTTTCCAATCGTCCTCCTTGCACGTTCGGCAAGCGATCGCTCTCACATAAGATAGCAACGGGATCGCCTGCCTTTAAAATCGCCTGCCAGCCGGGAACGGGGATAAACGCCCCCTCTCCTGAATATTTCACCATCCCAAAGGGTTGGATTTTTTCGGCTGAAGGAACTGCATCAAATTGCGATCGCGCCAAGGGCAATTCTCCCGCTACGGGAATAATATGGGCGAGTTCCTCTTCCTCTTCCAAGCGATAGAGCGGCAGCATCGGCGCGCGCGCCGCAGAAACGACCGTAAAATCGCTCAATAACTGCTCGATTTTCTCCCGAGCGGTGTTACTACTAGCAAATTTTAACCCCCGTGCGATCAGACGCGATCGCTCCTGTAAATCTTTCTTCTCCCGCGCTCGCTTCCAGCTTTGATACGCTACCGCATCCCCCGGAGCAGGTGTAAATCCTTCTGGCGGCAAACTGAAGCGCGAAAACTCCTTCATCGCCCGCGCGACATCCTTAGCATCATCGACATCCAGGCGCTTCTCCATCGCCAATTCCGCCGCCGCTAAGCGCTGACTGGCATTGAGGACTCGAAACTCGTACAGCACATCGCTGCGCGGCCCCTTAAAATAGGCTTGCATCTCCTCAGAAATTTCGGCTTGAAGCAAGCTTTCGTACACTTGCGCCGCAACGATGACGAGATTTTGATAGCTGCCCTCAATCCCCGTCTCTTCAAAAATTGTCGAAGCTAAATAGCCTGCTTTTTGCAACTGCGAGCAGGCGCGCCCCCATTCCACCCACGTTCCTTCTTTGCGGCGCAATTGGAATAGCAGTTCTCTGGCGGTTTCTTCGGAAAGGGAGGAAGGCTGAGGCTCGGTCATTACAGTTATCAGTTAACCTATCAACCCATAATAGTAACTTGCTTTCGAGACAGGCTGAAGCTTCGATCGCGCGATCGCCCTGAAGGTAAACTTTTTTGAAGTCCTCGCCCCCGAAGCCGCGAAAGAGTTGCGATCGCACTATATCCTGGTAGGGGCATAGCACTGCAATGCCCCTACTACAACGCATCATAAACCTGAATTTAACAATCGCAATTATGGCTTATCAATGGTTTAAAGCATTTCACATTATCGGCATCGTCGTTTGGTTTGCCGGACTTTTTTATCTAGTACGTCTGTTCGTGTATCACGCCGAAGCCAACGATAAACCGGAACCCGCGCGCTCCATCCTCAAGGAACAGTACGAGTTGATGGAAAAACGCCTCTACTACATCATCACCAATCCGGGAATGTACGTCACCGTAGCAATGGCGATTGGTTTGCTTTGGAGCCAACCGAGCTTTCTTCACGATTGGTGGTTGCACGTCAAACTAGGGTTCGTGGTGCTGTTAATCGGCTACCATCACTATTGCAAGCGGATCATGAAAAAGTTAGCCGCTGGCGAATGCAATTGGACGGGACAGCAGTTCCGCATTATGAACGAAGCGCCGACGGTATTATTAGTTGCGATCGTACTGCTAGCTGTATTTAAAAATAGTTTACCCCTCAATTGGACGACTTGGGCGATCGCGGCGATGGTCGTAGCGATGGCTGCCGGAATCCAACTCTACGCGAAAAAGCGCCGTCAGGATCGCGAAAAGCTAGAAAGTGCCGCGTGACGAATGATGAGTTACATTTCGACAGGCGCTCGACTGAGCTTGCTGAAGTCTCAACGATCGCGAATTACGCCTAATGTGAATTAGAAGCTAGAAATATCGCTCTTACTATTCTTTATCCCCTCGCCCACCGATTGGGAGAGGGGCTGGGGGTGAGGGAAATCAAGATTTTTGGGTAATGCACATCAGACGTGAATTAGAAATTCTGAGGGGGTGAATAAGAGCATTGCTTGCAAACTTTAAGTCAGTGCTATTCATTCTTCCCTACTCATTATTCATTAATTCACTCTTCCCCCGATGGCGTTCGTCCAATTGCAAGCGAATTTGCGCGTGAATCTCTCGGGTGAGGGGATAGAAATAAGCGAGAACCAAACCGCAAATAAGGGAAAGAGTGGGGAGAGGGCCAATAGAAAAACGAATCAGAGAAACAACATTGTCGGGTTGTTCTGCTATGGGAAGTTTAGCATCGTAACCCGCCCAGCCCAAACCGGCTAATAATACGGTTACGGCAAGACCTAAACAAACCTTTTGTACGAAAGTAATAAAACTGTAGAATATCCCCTCGCGTCGCTGTCCGGTATTAAGTTCGTCCAACTCAATCACATCGGGTAACATCGACCAAGGAACGAGATAAGCAATCGATACCCCAAACCCCGCCATCACTGCTAAAGCGTACATCAATCCGACTTGTTCGGGTTGCAGGAAATACAATCCCGCTTGAGCAATAATCCAAAGCGTCATCCCCATAAAATAAATACCGCGTTTGCCGAAACGCTGGCTCAGACGACTCCACACGGGCAGCATCGCCATTGCAGTAACTTGAACGCAGAGAATCACAGTTCCCTCAATTAATGGATTATCAATCTGCATTCGGTTGCGAATGAAGTAGGGAATAATTGAGGCGGTAAACTGGACGCTAAGCCAGGAACAAAGATAAATTCCCACCACAAACAGGAAAGGGCGATTGCGAAAGACGATGCGGAGTTGTTCGAGAATCGGGAGGGAAACGGGCGTTTCGATTTCGGGGTGGGTAATGGCGACGGATAGCGCGCGTCTGTGCGTTCCCCAAACGCAGAGGTAGATGGGGATGACGGAGATGAGTGCGAGGACGATCCCCATAATGAAGTATTGTTGCTGAGGATCGGCGATTAAGCGGCGAATCAGGTAGTTAAAGATGACGATGGAAAGGATGCTACCGCCAATCGAGAAAAAGAAGCGAAAACTATTGAGGTTGGTGCGTTCGTCGTAGTCTTGGGTGAGTTCCGGGGTGAGGGAGGTGTAGGGGACGTTGACGACAGTATAGAAGGAGTTGAAGAGGATCGAGATAATGGTGTAATAGAAAAAGAGTCCCCATTGATTGGCTGCGGAGAAGGGAACAATCCATTGGAGGAAGAAAAATAGACCAAAGGGAATTGCACCGTATATCATCCAAGGATAGCGCCGTCCCCAACGTTGGTTTTGGGTGCGATCGCTCATAACCCCGACAAAGGGATCGTTAATCGCATCCCACACCTTCCCGACGAATTGACTCGCGCCCGCCAGGAAAGGCGTTAATCCGGCAACATCAGTGAGAAAGGGCGAGAGGTAAAATACCAAAATATTGGCGGTGATGGCAGCACCTAAGTCCCCCGAACCGAAGGAAAGTTTGGTTAGAAAGCTTAGTTTTTCTCGCTCTGGGGATTTGGGGACGATCGGCTCGCTCATGGCTTGTATGCAAACGTCAAAACTCATCGTTGGGGCGAATTTTGAATGGAAGCTTTACGTTGCGTGCAAATGTACGCTCCGCTCAACCTGCCCCTCGTATCTTTATTAAGAGTAGCTGAATAATTGATAATTGAAAATTGACAATGGATAACGTCTTGAAGAATGAAGAGTTTGAAGTAGGGCTTGGGTAAATCAAGCCCTACTTAACAAAATGCAATCCAAAATCTTAAGAAAATATTAAATTGAATGAACTTTTTTTCACGGACAACAGTTGTGCGAGCATGGCTCTACTTATCGTCGCCACTCTCAAACCTGTTGGAGAATTAAGGTAGAGAGTTGCGCGACGGTTAACGCAGAAGAGCGAGAGGTTTCACCACAGCGATCGCGATTTAAGGTGAGGTTGTCGAGGGCTTGAGTCAAAACCGAAATCTCATCCAGGAGAACATTCGTGCGGCTAACAAATTGAGCCGTTAATCCTTCGACTTGAGCAACATTTTCCTTAACGCTTGTTAATGTTTGTTCGTTCATGGGGCTAAATCTTTATTTTTCTAAACAATTTTTATTGTAAGCACTGTATGCTACTCGAAAAATTTCTTAAAGAGAATTACCAAAAGGAGTAGATGGTTTCAATCCCCCAGCCGAAAAGAACTCCAGAACGCTTTAAATTCCTGCTCGGCACGCTGATAAGTTTGTTCCTTCTCTAGAAGGGCTGTTTGGGAAATTTCGCCATCCTCGTATTGCTTGCGGGCAAGTTCGAGCTCCAGCTTTTTGAGTTCGTAGTCTTGATGTCTCAAGGTTCCTTCGATCGCGCCAGTCCAGTTGAAAAAGCCAAGATGTTGCGTTTCCCAGTCTGTATTACCAATTCCCGCTAGTTCGGGGCTTTTTTCGGTTAAGCGAATAAAGCTTGACAGAGCGCCTTTAATCTGAGTCAGTCGTTCTAAAGCACTGGGGAAGGAGAAGCGATCGCGCAATGTCTCTTCCACCGACTCATCGGGAGAAATGGGGGAAAGTTGCGGCGCTTCAACCTCGGCACGCGCTAGGGCAGAAAAACGCGGCGGACTCTCTAAAATTGCCAAACCCATGAGGGGAAGCAGCAACAACCCACTCATACCGGCGACAGCGATCGGTTTTTTGAGGATGGGGAACATCATGACCTTTCCACGAGCAACTTACTCAATATTTCTTCGACGGGAGATTAACCCGATCCGGATATTTTTCCCAAATCGAGCGATCGACTTTTCTGGCGATCGCTCGCAAACCCGATCGCGGTATAATCCCAATTCTCCGAGTTCGGACGACACATCTTGAGGCTGAAACTCCTAATAGATATAGGTTTCTTAATTTTTAATTTCTAATTGATATAAATGTCTACTCTATCGCTCTGCCAACAAAAAAGAGCCAAAATTCGAGAATAGCTTCCGAACTTCTGACTCCGGTAATTCTTCTAAAGGCTAATCGGAAATCTTACTTCTGCGTTAAAGTAATGCGAGTTTGAGCAGTTTGCGAACCATTATTCGCGATCGCGGTGACGTTATAGCGAATGCCTGCCGTCAGAATCAGCGGACGCGGTACGGGAACCGTAAATGTACCGTTGCTATCGGCCGTCACCGTCGTACTGACTAAGGTGCTTTCGCCGAATAGCGTCGGGCTAGTAACTACCACGCGCACTCCAGCATTCGGCTGCGTTTGTCCGATCAAAGTAAAGCCTTGGCTGGCAATGATACCGCCATCTTGGTGACTCGTAAAACTCGGTTGTAAGTTAACGAGGGTTGTTGTGGTAGGTTGCTGTGGTGTTGTGGTAGGTTGCTGGGGCGTAGTCATCGGCTGTCCCGGCGTTGTCGGTGTAGTTTGAACTTGCGTTACCTGCGTCGAAGCAACATTCGGTTGGAAGGCAACAGCTTGGGATGCAGCATTATATACAGCTTTGCCATCGCGCTCCAAGCGACCGATGACAATACCTTCATTAAAGCGATCGCCCGCATTCAAATTCAGCGTCGCCACATAAACCCCCGATGAAACTTCTTGAGCGGGAATTCGCCGCATCGTCGTACCATCTAAAATCAAGACCGACGCTTGCGCGCCCGGAGTGCCGTTAATCGTTGCTAAAAAGGTTGAACCGGAACCGAGGGCAGTCGTCTGACCATTGTGCGATACTGAAGTAATATCGAGCGCGGCTCTCGGTTGCTCGACTTGGAAACTCCAGTTGGCGGCAAATCCTTGACCGTTGGTATTTTTAAACTCTACCCGTACCTGATTTTCTCCCGGACGTAGAGCTTGAGTAGGGCGGTAACTAAAGAAGTTACCGGTGATGACGCTTTGACTGGTTACGTCTTGGTTGTTGACAAAAATCTTTACCGATTGCATATCGATTCTTCCGGTGCTGGCATCAAAAGAACCGTAGATCGAACTATCGGAAGAAACGTTTTGGCTGTTAACCGTGGGATTGACATTTGTTACCTGTTGCGCTACGGCTATGGGTGCAATGGCAACCGGCGCGATCGCAAAGCCCGCGATCGCGAACAGATTAAGACAAGTGTTTCTAACCGATCGAATAGTCTTCATATAACATCTAACTCCTGCTTGTGAAGGCTCCCTCTACGTTGCCCATCATCTTCTCACAAGCCTTGACATCTTGAAATCCTTCGAGAGTTCGAGAGAAAGGCAGATGTTCGGCTGGTTAATATCTCTAGCGACGAAAAAATCCTCTAAGGGTTCCCACAGGAATCGGGAGGTGAGTGATGAATTACGAATTACGAATTACGAACCTCGCCGTTTCTGGTTGATAGCGAATTCCCGCTTGTTTTAGCCGTCCGATCGCTTCGCCGAGGCGATCGCAATCTGCAATTAAACTCAAGCGCACGTAGCCCTCTCCCGCTTCCCCAAAGGCATTTCCGGGCGTAAGAACAACCCCCGTTTTTTGCAGTACATCCAGCGCAAAATCCGTCGAACTCATCCCCACCGAACAAGGAACCCAAAGATACATCGTCGCCTTCGATTTTGGGATATCCCAGCCCAACTCTGAAAAACCTTGAATGACAAAATCGCGGCGAGTCCTATAGCGTTCTTGAACCTGGCTGACGTAGGAATCGGGCAGTTCTAATGCCGTTTCTGCCGCTGTTTGAATGGCTGCAAAAATACCGTAGTCGAGATTCGTTTTCAGCGTTCGCAAGCCCTGAATAATTTGCGAATTGCCAACAACAAACCCGACGCGCCAGCCCGCCATATTATAAGTTTTAGAGAGGGTATGAAATTCCACGCCAATTTCTTTAGCGCCTGGAATTTCCAGCAAACTGGTCGGCTGATAGCCATCAAACGCGAGTTCGGCGTAGCAAAGATCGTGAACGAGAATAATTTCCCACTTGCGGGCGAAGGCAACAATTTCCTCAAAAAATTCCCTCGGAGCCGTCGCAGCGGTAGGATTATTGGGATAGTTAAAGTAGAAAATTTTGGCGCGGCGGGCGACTTCATCGGGAATCTTCGTCAGATCGATCAGCCAATCTTGTTCGGCGCTGAGGTCGATCGCGTGAATTTTACCACCGGCAATTAGGGGGCCGCGAAAATGAGCGGGGTAGGAAGGACTGGGAACGAGAACGAGATCGCCGGGATTAACATAAGCAAGGGCTAAATGACCGAGACCTTCTTTAGAGCCTAACAAAGGTAGAGCTTCGCTGTTAGGGTCGAGAGCCACGCCATAGCGACGATTGTACCAGCGCGCGATCGCGCTGCGAAAATTCGCCGTCCCTTCAAAGGGCGGATAGCCGTGATTTTTAGGGTCTGCCAACGCCGCCGTTACTGCATCGATAACGGGCTGGGGGGCCATACCATCGGGGTTGCCCATACCGAGGTCAATTAAATCTAAACCTTGTTCTCTAGCCCGGGCTTTAAGTTCGTCGAGGCGGGCAAAAACGTAAGGAGGTAGCGTACTCAGTCGTTGGGCGGGGGCAATCCAGTTCAAACTCATCAGCACAGGGAGGCGTGAAAGGGAAATTTTCATTCTCGCACGCTTGCGATCTCATTTCGCAATCTTCCCGCCTCGAGTTTTTATTTAAGTACGCGCGTAAGTAATTTAACCAAAATGGGAAAACTAGCTGTAGTTTTTAGAATCTCGACTCAGTACCTATCTTTCATTACGATCGCGCAATCGCTCGCACCGTCAACTTCACACCTATGCCTAAGATTGTCAATTTGCACCAATATTCGAGAAAAGAGCGCAAAAATCCTCATTCTGCAAGGGGCAGATTCATGAATGCAACTGCACAACCCACTATCGCAACCGAGCGCCTAATTTTACGCCCTTTTACTTTAGATGATGCGCCGGACGTTCAGCGTTGGGCAGGCGATCGTGACATTGCTGCCTCAACTTTACGCATTCCCCATCCCTATCAAGATGGATTAGCCGAAGCTTGGATCGGTTCGCATCCTCAAGCTTTTAAAGAAGGGAAAGCCGTTCATTTTGCCGTCGTCGCGCGCGAAACAGAGCAATTGTGCGGTGCAGTCGGACTCGGACTTGATATCGCTAATATCCATGCCCAACTCGGCTATTGGATTGGCAAACCTTTTTGGGGACGAGGCTACTGCACTGAAGCAGCTAAAGCTACGGTTCGCTATGGTTTTGCCGCCCTAAAATTGCATCGTATCTATGCCAACCACTTTACGCGGAATCCGGCTTCGGGACGAGTCATGCAAAAACTGGGCATGATGCACGAAGGGTGTCTGCGCCAGCATACTTGGAAGTGGGGCAATTTTGAAGATGTCGAACAGTACGGTTTGCTCAAAGCCGAGTGGCAATCGATGCGTTTTTTAGAAAAACCTAGAGCGATAGAAACCCCTCACAATTGATCGCAAGGGATATAAAAGTACAAAGGTGGGCAATTTTGCTCACCTATAAGTAGAGACTTCGCCTTAAGGAAGCAATGAATTTGTACGAACGTTGTCAATTATCCATTGTCGAATGGCACTGACTTAAGGCTGGTGGGCGCTGCCCACCCTACGAAATATCAATGCTTTGGGTGATTTTTCAACTCTTATTTCAGTGCCATTCATCCATTGTCAATTATCAATACTGGCTTGTAACCAGGAATCTAACTCGCCGCGATCTTCAAGTTCGTGCAAGTCATCGCATCCGCCGACGTGACGGTCGTTAATAAAAATTTGAGGCAAGGAACGCCGTCCGTTTGCCCGTTTTGCCATTTGAGCGCGCGCCGTTTCGTCGCCATCGATGCAATACTCAGTGAATTCAACTCCTTTTTCCTTGAGTAATGCTTTGGCTCGAATACAAAAGGGGCATCGACTCCAAGTATAAATTTCAACTTTTGCCATACGGTTTGCTACGAAATATTAATTTATAGTTAATATTAAACTCTATTTTGCCTTTTTCAGGTATAGAGATTAAGACTTATAAGGGCAAGGCGCAAGGCGATCGCGACGGCAGCCCCGATCGCGGTATTAATAATATTAACCACTTCATTGGTCAGCCAATCGAATTTTGCTTGTAGGGTTGCACCGATAACGCTTTCTAGGTTAGTGGCGACAAAGGCAGCGAGAAGACAGCACAGAATATCCCACGGCGCGATTAACCTAATTGCGAGCGCCAAAACCGCGATCGCGCCCGAACCAACAATTCCCGCGATCGTTCCCTCCAAGCTTACCGCGCCTTCGGTTCCCCTGGCTACGGGTTGCAGCGTCGTAATCAAAAAAGTGCGTTTTCCGTAAGCTTTCCCAACTTCACTCGCTGTGGTATCCGAAAGTTTGGTACTGAAACTCGCCACGTAACCCAGAATAGCTAAAGCGCGCGCCGTAGGAGGAATAAATAAGGTTGCTAGCGCGCAAATTGCTGCCGTTAGCGCCGAACCCCAAACATTTTCCGGTCCGCGCGCGCCAGAACGCTTTTCGGCAATGCCTGCGGCTTCTTTTTCCTTCATTCCGATATAGGTTACCGCCGAACCGACTAAAAAATAAAAGGCGACGACAACGTAACCCTGCCATCCTAGCGTTCCCCACACGATAACGCCTAAGAGTCCGGCATTGAGAATCCCAGCAGGAGTCAGTAACTTTTTGGGGGCGAACCACACCAAGCTTAATAAAACGGTGTTAAGCAGGATGCCGACAATCCAAGGATTTGTCATGTTAATGAGTTATGAGTTATGAGTTATGAGTGGTGAGTAATAAATTACGAACTACGAATTACGAATTACGAATTACGAATTACGAATTAGTGTTAAGTTCTAAACTGCGAAAATAAATGCTGCCGACCCAGCCGAGAAAGGCAAGATAAGCGATCGCTTGACCTAAGAATAACGTTTGTCGGTAGCCGAATAAGGTTTTTAGCAAAATTCCGGGAAATTGTTTGTCGGGTAGGGTTTGCGAGAAGTCCCACAATTGCGGCCCTAATAGGCAAGATGCACGATTAGAGAAGCATAATACTGAATATTGCGGGTCGATTTGTCCTGAAAGCGCGATCGCGGCATCCAAATGCTTGAGCGCACCGATAACTAAACCGCCGACAATTAACAGTAAGAAAATTCCCATCACTTGGAAAAAGCGGCGGATGTTGATTTTAACGCCGAAGCGAAATAGGGCAAATCCCATCAACGCCGCAGAAGTTAGCCCTAGTATCGCACCGACAGCCGGAGAAACCCAGCCGCGCTGAAATTGGGCGGCAATAAAGAGGACGGTTTCAAAGCCTTCTCGCGCGACGGCGATAAAAATGAGGGCAAATACGCCCCAAGCTGCATTGTTAGTATTTTCTAATGCTGCCGCGATCGCGCCCTCGACTTCTGCTTTTAACGACTTCGCTTGCTGCGTCATCCATACCAGCATCCAACTCAACATCGCGATCGCAAAAATTCCCAATCCCGCTTCCAACAATTCCTTAAAAACCGGCGCGTATAGCGCATTTGAGGCAGCAAGTTGTTGGAGAAGGCCACCTAAGATTGCTCCAAGCAACACCGAAGCTAAAATACCACCGAGAATGCCCAATTGCACCGAGCGATACAGTTGCGTTTGCTGGGCTTTTTGCAAACAAGCACAGACAATCCCCACCACTAAAGCCGCTTCAAACCCTTCTCGTAGCGTCACTAGGAAAGTGGGTAAAGCGGCACTCGACGCGATCGCATTTAACCCCAATCCCCCTCCAGTCCCCATAAGCATCGTAGCTGACAACATCTTCTCTTCTGTCTCCTAAACTTTCAGATGCGCGACTTGACGCAACTTAAGCAGTCTTCTACCAACCTGGATCGAGAGCGCTCCCTCCTTATCTTGACACGCTTTACCAAGTTCGTTCGACGCTCGATACGCTTACATTTGATATTTTTCACAAAAATCGATCCCAAAGATCTATTTTACAATTGTTCACAAAACTTAGTAGAATAGAGGCAACACACAACTAAGTATTTTTGCTCACCATGACAGCGGATGGATTCCCCTGGCTGACCGCGATTGTTTCGCTCCCTCTCATCGCATCCTTAATCATCCCCATCGTCCCCTCGAAAGGTGGCAAGCGAGTGCGTTGGTATGCCCTGAGCGTTGGCATCGCAGACTTTGTGCTCATGTGCTTCGCTTTCTCCCAACATTACGACGCGAGCAAGTCAACCTTTCAAATGGTTGAAAAATTCGCTTGGATGCCTCAATTAGGTTTAAACTGGACGCTTTCTGTTGATGGCGTTTCGATGCCCCTAGTCTTGTTAGCCGGATTTGTTACGACTTTAGCCATGTACTCCGCTTGGCAAGTCAATGTCAAACCCCACCTCTTCTACTTTCTGATGTTGGTGCTGTACTCGGCTCAAATTGGGGTATTCGTCGCCCAAGACTTGCTCCTGCTTTTCATCATGTGGGAGATCGAACTCATTCCGGTTTACCTGTTGGTTTCCATCTGGGGCGGGCCGAAACGTCGCTACGCTGCAACTAAATTCCTACTGTATACCGCTGCTGCTTCCATTTTTATCCTCGTCGCAGCATTAGGAATGGGACTTTACGGCGGCGGCAACTTAACCTTTGATATCGTCGAACTCGGTGCGAAAAATTACCCCCTCGCCCTCGAACTTCTTTTATACGCAGGATTGCTCGTTGCCTTCGGGGTTAAACTTGCAATCTTCCCCCTCCACACTTGGCTTCCTGACGCGCACGGCGAAGCTTCTGCACCTGTCTCGATGATTTTAGCGGGTGTGTTATTGAAAATGGGCGGCTACGGCTTAATTCGCTTAAACATGGGACTGTTAGGCGACGCTCACGTTTACTTTGCTCCGATTCTCGCAACCCTCGGTGTCATCAACATTATTTACGGCGCGCTAACGTCCTTCGGACAGGCGAATATGAAACGCCGTCTGGCTTACTCCTCTGTCTCTCATATGGGCTTCGTGCTGCTGGGTATCGCTTCCTTTACGGACTTAGGCATTAGCGGCGCGATGCTACAAATGCTATCCCACGGCTTAATCGCTTCCTTATTGTTCTTCCTGGCGGGCGTAACTTACGATCGAACTCACACCCTGATGATGGACGAAATGAGCGGTATCGGCACGCTGATGCCCAAAGTTTTCGCCCTCTTCACCGCTGGCGCGATGGCTTCCCTCGCCCTACCCGGAATGAGCGGTTTCGCTAGCGAACTTTCGGTGTTCGTCGGTTTAACCACCAGCGATATCTACAGTTCTTCCTTCCGTACCGTGACTGTCTTCCTCTCAGCGGTTGGATTGATTCTCACGCCGATTTATCTGCTGAACTTGCTGCGCCAAGTCTTCTATAACTGCGGTTCCGATCTCAGTTGCGGAATTTCGCCGGCCAACAAGAACGGAAATGAAGAGGCGGTTTGTTTCGGAACCAGTTGCGTATTACCTTCAGAAGCGCATTACAACGATGCTAGCCTGCGCGAGGTGTTTATTGCCGCTTGCTTCTTAATTCCGATTATCGGGATTGGGTTCTATCCCAACTTGGCGATGAAGGTGTACGATGCAACGACGGTAGCAATTAATGCTGAAGTTCGTCAGGCTCATACGGAAATCGCCCATACTAATCCTCGAATTTATGCTGATAATGTGTTATCGCTGCCCTCAACGTTAAAGCCTGAAGTTGCAACGCTTGCGGGTATTGTCAAATAAAGTTTCGAGACTCTCTGTTTAAATGCGATCGCACCCCAAAAGTGCGATCGTTTTTTTGCTTAAACTTCCCTATTTCCCGCTCGGAGAAAGGAAAGACCTTTAGCCTCGCCCCCTTAGCGGATTTGCGTAATGCGCAGGGTATAGGGGAAATATTTATCTTTTTGGTAGGAACCGATCCAAATTTCGTAGGTTCCTTCTTGCCATTGACCGCCAATCCCGGGATTTTTGCCGGTGATATCGTCGTTGCACCAAGCGCCGCCGGGACCTTTAACTGTCATGGTGGTGTCTGTGTCTTCGGAACTATTAACTTCAATGCTGAGAAAGTCAAAAAAGCTGGTGAGCGTAAGGGTATGATCGGGGGAGCTATCCATAAAGCCGACGCAGGGTCCGGTGGCTGTCTCAGCGCGCCCTGAAATTTCGCGAGCGGGAAACTGACCGCCGCTAATCCCGCGCAGGATAACGGGATCGGGTGAAAAGCTGGGGCTGACGGTGGCGTTTTCAAAGATAGGGGGCGATTGCGCAAGCGCACGTTCCGAGCATAACTCGAAGGCAATTCCTGCAAGCGAGGCGAGAAGGGGGAGGGAGAAGCGTTGAAGTTGGCGGTTGCGAGAGACTGAGTTGACCATGCCGGGTTGCGAATAGCGCGTTGATAGAGTGGTGGAAAACTAGACGATTGCGATTGACGCGAAGCGCGAGACATTTGTTTCGTTTGAAATCGCTCGAATCTGCATCTTAAAATAAACGATAGCGAAGCGAAAAGTATAAGCCATTATCCTGCCAGGTGCGCCGTTGAGTATTGGTTGAGGTTAGGGGAATCCCCCAATCTAAACGCATCTGCAAGCGATCGCTTTGTTCCCAGCGCAGTCCCAAACCGATCCCGGCTATCGTTTCGGTGGCTGTCGCCCCATCTGTCGCCCAAGCTAAGCCAAAATCGACAAAGGGCGAGACTTGCAGCAGTCCTTGAATGCTGGGAACGCGCAAAATGGGAATGCGCCCTTCTGCCGATACTAGCCAACCGCTGTCGGCGAGGGCATAATCTTGGCGGTAGCCGCGCACGGTATCGCTGCCTCCTAAGCCGAACTGTTCTAAGGTTAGCAGGGAGCGATCGGCAATTTGCAAGTCGGTTCGCAATAACAGGAGTGTTTCGGGGGCAAGCAGTCGCACCCATTGCGCTTGTCCGCGCCAGGTGAAGAAGTTGCTGTCGGGCGGATCGGCGTTTTGAGTGGAATCGAACCAGGGTACGCCGAAACTGAATTGGGAACGCGCGGCAAACACTTCGCGATCGCTGCGATTAACCCATTCTTGATAGAAGCGCAGGGCAGTCACCTTGGTGCGTCCTTCGCTATCGGCTCCGGGAGAGAGGGGAAAGCCATCGAGATCGGGTAAGATGCCGAGGGCGGTTTGACTGGTTTGGTGGGAGAGGGTAAAGCCGAGGGCGAATTCTTGATTGGGGGTTTGCAGCAGGGGTTGGCGCAAGCTGAGTTCGTAGTAGCGCGATCGCGAGGTGATATCGAGGATTTCAAAGGCGGGTTCGATGACTTTACTCAGGGAAGTCCCAAAGGAAAAGCGTAATGTGCCGTTGCGCGGATTGAGGGGGACGGTATAGCTGAGATCGAGGCTATTGCTGCCGTCGGTATTGCTATAACTGGCGCTCAGGCGATCGCCGATCCCCAGGAAGTTGGCTTCTGTTGCTTCGACACCGCGCCGAAAACTGCCGACATTGGGGGAACGGCTGTTATTGAGGACGACATCGAAGTTAAAGGTTTTGGCTTCAGCGATTGTAACGTTGAGAACATTAAAGCCAGTTCGCGTTCCTGCGGATAATTCCGCCGAAATACTACCAATTAGGGGATCGAGTTGCAGGAGTTGCAAGCCTTCTCGCAAGCGATCGAT
The DNA here is from genome assembly GCF_014698145.1 of Oscillatoria sp. FACHB-1406. NCBI lineage: Bacteria > Bacillati > Cyanobacteriota > Cyanophyceae > Oscillatoriales > Oscillatoriaceae > Oscillatoria > Oscillatoria sp. FACHB-1406. Next base: position 117,783 of record NZ_JACJSM010000009.1, read on the forward strand.
GTTTAAGGGAGTATCGGCGGCGAGGGCGAGGCGACTTTCGATATAACCGGGATTGAGTCGCCGCGTTCCCTGGATGTTGATGGCTTCGAGTCCCCCTTCAATGACTTGAATGGTTATGGTTCTGTCGGTTAGTTCTTGGGGGGGAATGATTGCACCCGTTGTGATGTAGTTGCGATCGATATAGTATTGAGCGATCAGCGATCGCACCTGCAAGAGTTCGGCAAAGCTCAGCGGGCGACCTAAAAAATCTTTGGTTATCTCGTCAACTTCTTCCTGCGACAAAATCGTGCTGCCCACCACCTCGAAGCGATCGACCTCAAAAGGTGTAGTGTCTGCTTGGGGCGGCGGAGTTTCAGGCATCGTTCCCGGCGGCGGCAACAACTCTTCGGGCGGCGGCAGTTGCGGCGGCGACTCGGGCGCGGGCTGCGGCGCAGTCGAAGGCGGTTCTGGTGGAAGCGGCTCGATCGCGGGCAAATTTACACCCGGCACTGTTACCGGGCGCTGAGCCATCTCAAAATTCAATTCCGAGCCATTGACAATTTCTAAGTCTTGTGATATAAACCTTTTTTCCGGTGGGAAGGTAGCTTCGTATTCCCCTTGCTGCGCTGTCGCTCCTGCGATCGCTTCTCCAACACCCAGCCCAGAAATGTGAACCCACGCACAAACTGCCCAGACTCCAACGCGCGCCAAGGGATTGAATCTGATGTTAACGGGCATAGACAACGTTTGATCCTAAAGTTTTGCCCCCGCGAGCGGTAGAAAGCCTCAATGCCTCAAACCCTTTTGTATCTTACCGTCTAAAGCCCGGTTTTTAGGCAGTAATTAGGAGATAGGGTAAGCTCAATTCACCCATTCAGGACTTTAAAATCCAAATTGAAGCAACCGGGAGACGGGAGGACGGCGCGAGCGTTCTTCTCACCTCCGAACCCCCAACTCCCAATCCAGTTCGGATTAACGGCTTGAAGTCGCGGTTTTATCCGGAAACGGGCGCTCCAGCGATAATTTCCGAGTTTCTGCCCCTTCATCGAGCGGTTCAAACTCAATGCGATTGAGCAAAGTCGTGACGAAAGCAAATAACAGAAAAGGAAGAGACAGCACTAAGATAATGCCAATCGTCGCGAAGGCGTAAGGTTGTCCCGTACTGCTCCACAGCGCCAGCGTCGCCGCCAAGCTCAAGAAAATGACGATTAGCCAGACGATGATTTGACCGTAAATATCTCCGAAGGTCAACGTGCATCTGAGGCGATATTTCGGTAGCTCGTTATCCATATACTTCTCCTAATAGCTCTCAATCATGATTTTCTAGCGTATAGCGAGCTATTTTTTTAGGGACGTATCTAAAGGTTTTTCTCAGAATTGCTGGTGAGGGGGGCGGGGGTGAGGGGGTGAGAGGGTGAGGGGGGGACGGGGGGAGGGGGAGACTGGGAGACTGGGGGACGGAGTGACGGGGTGACGGGGTGACGGGGTGACTTGGAGAGAAATTCTAACAGTCGTTCAAGTGTTTATTATTCACAATTCCCCATTCATTATAGCAGTTTTCACATGGATGAGGTACACTCAGCGGGCGAATACCATTCGCCCCTACCGATTTGATTTTTGGAACTGTACCTCACGCAAACGAAAAACGCTATATTCATTATTCACTATTCATTAAGCCGGGGTGACGGGCTAAATGTTGGCTGAAATCGGGTTCTGAAAAACTGAGCCAAAAAGTGAACCCAACGATTGAGCCAATCGGTCGCAGATATCCAGACAAACTATAGACAGAGAAAAAAAGAGCCGTCCGGAAAGCACGCCCGAACCCGGATCGTAGCTCTCCTTAGAGAGGGTAAACACAAAGCGTCCCAAAGCGATCCTTGATTCCACTGCACCCACCCACAAAAGCCAATGAAAACGCCGAACTTCCGCATCGCCGAACTTCTTGCCAGTTACGCTCGCAACCCTTCTATCGAACTGCGCAATCAACTCGTTAAGCTCAATACGGGTTTAGTCCGCAAAGTGGCTTATCAAATCAGCAGGCAATCGGCGGAACCCTACGAAGATTTATCGCAAGTCGGTTATATTGGTTTGATTCTCGCGATCGAACGCTTCGACGGACGCAAAGGATATGCTTTCAGTTCCTTCGCCATTCCTTACATTCGCGGCGAAATTCTCAACTTTATTCGCGATCGCAGCACAACCCTAAAAATTCCGCGCCGCTGGCAAGAACTCTACCGCAAAGGCAAAAAGGTGCGTGGAGAACTCGCACTTTCTCTCGGATATCAACCCTCAGAAGATGGCGTGGCGCGCGCCCTCGGCGTGACCCCGCAAGAATGGCGCGAATGCAAGAGCGCGGCGCAAAATCGCTTCCTCGTGAGTTTGGATGCAACCGCGAGCAAAGATACGGACAATTCCCTCCCCTTAGAAGAAATACTCGCCGATCCTCGCGATCGCGCCCGCCAAGCTTGGCAAGAAGATCGCCTGCAACTGCAAGGAGCGATGAGTCAACTCGATCGCAAAACCCAAGACGCGATCGAATTCGTTTACCTGCGCGACTTATCCCGCAAAGAAGCCGCAAAACAACTCGGAGTCAGTACCATTACCGTCAGCCGCCACTTGCAAAAAGGAATCAATCAACTCGCCTTGCAACTGCAAACCGCAGTTTAGTTTAAAGGCTGATGATTTTGAATCTTGAATTTGAGCTTACGCCAGGGGCAAGCAAAAACGAAACGTACTCCCTTTTCCTAACTCGCTCTCAACCTCCATCTGCCCGCCTTGCAACTCTACCAAACGCTTAGAAATCGCCAAACCAATCCCCGTACCCCGCGAACCTTTCAATCGTTCGCTACCCGCCCGCCAAAACCGCTCGAAAATGTGGGGCAAATCTTCTGGTGCGATTCCCGCCCCTGTATCGCTAACCGCTACCCAAACCCAATGGCGATCCTGCCAAGCTTTTAGGGTAATGGTTCCATTTTCAGTGTAGGAAATGGCATTACCGAGTAAATTGATTAATACCTGCTCGGCGCGATCGCTATCAGCCGAAACCGCAGGCAACGACGGCGAACATTTTAGCGCGATCGCGGGGCCATCCTCCAACAACTGCTCCGAAAACCGCTCCACCAACGATATCAGCAACGGATAAAGCTGCACCTGCGTCAAACGAATCGGCAAATACCCCGCCTCCGCCTTCGACAACTCCTGCATATCGTTCACCAAACGCTGCAACCGCTTCGTTTCTCGCATTAACCGCTCGTACAACTCCGGGGTTGGTTCGATATGCGCGTCGCTCAAACCCTCCAAATACCCGTGAATCACCGTCAGCGGCGTTCTTAACTCATGCGTCAAATCCCCTACCAACTCCCGGCGGCGCTTCTCAACCCCCTCCAAACTCATCGCCATGCGATTAAAACTCGCACTGAGGCGATTTAACTCCGGAATATCGCTCGGCGGCAAGCGTTTGTCGAGTTGTCCTTCCGCAAACTTTTGCGTCACCCGCTCGATTTGCGTTAGCGGTTTCGTAATCCGTTGCGACACCCAATAACTCAAAATCCCCGCTGTCGTCGTTCCCGCCAAAACCGCCCAAAAGGTACTGAGATTCCAAGCCGTTTCAAAACCTTGCACTAGCGAAGTGCGAACGTACTGCAAACTATATCCTCTTCCCTCCAGACGTTGCAGGTGCAAGACAAAAAAGCGAGGAGACGATAATTTTCCAATCGCCACCAAAGCACCCACCGCAACAATCATCACCAATAGATACGACAGAAACAAACGCGATGCTAACGGCAATGATTTTGTCCAACGCTGACTGGCCATAAAGAGAGGAGAAAGATGATTCTTATCTTTCACCCTAAAACATCTACCTTACTGCTTGCCACTTTTAAATTTCCATCTCAAAAATAAATTTCAAGCAAATTCGACGCTACAAACCGGGTTTCCTCAAATTTATCCTCAAAAGATTAGTTGGAATGAGGAACCCGGTTTCATTAAACCTCCGTGAAATTAAATATTCTATGACGTTATGACGGGTTCAAGGCAGCTTGAGTGTGAGAACCTGCCACACCATCAGCAGGCAAACCGTGCTTGCGTTGAAACGCGATAACCGCAGCGCGCGTTCCCCGCCCAAAAACACCATCAACTGTACCTTGATAGAATCCTGCCTTCTTCAGAGCTTCTTGCAGCGCTCTGACATTCTCCCCTCGGCTTCCTAAGCGCATTGTGCCGTTCGCCGATGCAACCGTTGAGCGATTCGCAGGTGGAGACATTGGCATAGAAGCAGCAGTAGGATTGGAATGAGAAGACGATGAGGTTCCCTGATGATGCGCTCCGTTTGGCATTTGGCTGCGATTGCTGCTGTTCTGAGCGGTGGAATTACTGGGATGATGCGCTCCGTTTGGCGTTTGGTTGCGATTGTTGCCTTTTGGGGCGGATAATTCAACCGCACTATTCGATTGATGTTGATGTACCTTTCCTGAAGGGTTTGTTGTTTCGGCACGAACGGGTAAAGTTATTAACGCGATCGCGGCGATCGATAGGGGGGCTAAATAACCCAATGTGAGTTTTTGTGTCATAAGGAACCTATTCTTTTGTAAGAAGAAAGAGTATTAATTTAAAAACACTCTATGGTTTTCAGATGACATTGCAATGTCAAGATTGTGGCAATCTCATGTTAGTTTTTAGATAAGTTTTTATAAGATTCCTAGATAAGCTCATCTTGTTTTAGCATTCCTTTTAAACTTCAACAAGACTCCGTAATAACTCGTGGTAGGGTTTAACCCCTCAGCCCCTCTAGGAGAAAAATATGATAGTAATATTATAAAGCGTGCTACGAGTTAAAAAATTTTAGTAAGTCCATTGTAAAGCAAGTTCTTACGAGAATTTACTGGCTCGTTAAGGAGAATTTTTGTTATTTATCACCTATCATTCAGTGATTTTATCGGGAGTATCACATCTATCTCTCTCTTTCTCTAGCTATGATGTTTTCTCAATCTTTTTTTCCAGAAGTTCGCGAAACACTTAACGACCTAGAACGTCTCTTTCACGAGCAAAATCAACTTGACCTCAAAGATAAAATTGCCGCTCTTTATTTATTTAAGTTAGGGCGCGCTAAAAATTCTGCCGATCTCGCTCGTATTATCGGACAGGATGTCACAACAATCGAGCAATGGCTTGAAATATACAGCAGACAGGGTTTAAAGGCACTCCTCACTATTTAAATCGTAAAAATGTTCCTTTGTTAACCCCTCTTTCCGCTGGAAAAAGGGGTTTTTATCCTGCTTAATTCGCCAAAGCAGGTTCGCTTTCCCGTGCGAGGCTTAAGGTTTGCGTAGCACGACGGCAATAAATTTCACAGGAATTATTGGGACTTTCAATCAATTTCACCTTATCGAGTTCGACACCGAGTTCTCGCAGCGGTTCCTGAAGAAGATTCGCGATATGAAGTGCAATATTTTCGGCAGTCGGAACAACTTTAGCGAAATAGGGAATATCTTTATTGAGGAAAGTATGATCGAAGGGTTCGATGACGAGTTCGTTGACAACCTTCTGAAAGTCCCCTAAATCCACAATCATTCCCGTGCGGGGGTTCATTTCTCCGACAACACTGACTTCGAGGTGATAGTTATGTCCGTGTCCGTTCGGGCGCGCGCACTTGCCGTAAATTTCGACATTTTCGGCGTAGCTGAGACTATCGAGAGCTAATCGATGCGCGGCGCTAAAATGATTGCTAATTGTCAGTGAAGCTTCCATACCGTTTCCGTAATATTCTGCCCAAAGTTCGGGATGTTCGACAAGTTGAATTTTAACGACGGGTAAGTGAGGGATAAGGCGCTGCCAAATCGCCTTAGCAATATTTTCCGTCGTGGGAAGGGTTTGCTCGAATTCCGGCCACGCCTGATTGAGGTAGGAGAAGTCGAGTTGGCTGGTAACTTCCTGCTTGATGACACGCTTGACATCTGACAGGTTTTGCACCATTCCATAACAATCGAGTTCCTCTTCAAGAGAAACATAGAGAACGTAGTTATGCCCGTGTCCGGGAAAGTTGCTGCCAACGCCAAATTTGGCTTGATTTTCTTCGGGCGTGAGTTCGGGCAACCAATATCGATGGCTTGCAGAAAACTGCGCTCGACGGTGAATGATACATTTCATTGGGTTTGGTGGCGTGCAAGACTTTGTGAAGTTCTGTGAACTCCAGTTTTTACTAGAATAAACGAATTCCCTTTCACTTGACTAGCAAATTACTCGGGAGCGCGGTGCAAAAAATTAACCCGTCCCAAACTTGGAGCAGAGGGCGGGTTCTAGAAGGAATGAAGTATTTACTGGGACAGGGGAAGAGTTTGACTCTCGGAAGTGGCGGGATTGTTGGGGGTGGGGCGTTGTTGCTGGAAAAGTTCGGCTTGCTGGCGGCGGAACTCTGCTGTTGCATTGTCGAGTTTTTTATTGCCGTCTTGCTGAAACTCGCTGAGGGTACGTTGAGGTCCCATAGTAGAACGAAGTATCCAATCCATCGGATTGAAGTTTCCTTGCTCGAGGCCGGTGAAGTTATCGATTTCGTTATTTTGATAGCCTTGAGAGGGCGCATTGGGTGTTAGCTGTGCTGCGGCAGGTCGGGCTAGCCCGCAGGACGCAAAGACTAAAGCAGCGCTCAGACCCAAGCTCGGAACTAAGGCGGGTTTGACAGAGACTATCGACCGAAAAGCTGTTGTTTTGGGGGTCATGACCGTATACCGAGAATTGAGAACGAATCTTAGAAGGGGCGGGGTTGAACCGTATAGCCATTATAGCGGCTGCTTTCGAGCGATCGCATCTCGCGCTCGGGGAACCGATCTCTTTTCCGTTCTTCGTATTAAAGATAGTTTCTACTCAGAATAACGTAAACTTTGGTGTCGGGTTTGTCCGCTGAAGAAGAAAGGGTGATAAATTAAGAATTGAAGCAAGTAAAGCTTCCCTGACAGAGATACCCTAAAAGGGTTGATTGAAAAGAAGCAAAGAGGTAAAACGATTGCCGATTCTATCTGTCTCGTTTCATAACAAAAACAGCAACCTACAAGAACGCTACGATTTCTTCTAATTTAAGCAGCGGGAGCTAAGCAACCGAACAAGTTGTTTGAGTTGAACTCCGTACCGTATTAATTATGAGAAGAAAAGGGTAAGCAAGTCTAGTCTGGTTGCTGTTTTTGCGCGCGTGTTAGGCGAGATCGAAGAGTATCACTTCAGCTTCAGTCTTAGCTTCGAGAACTAAGCGAGTTTGTTCGGAAATTGCGGCTCCATCCCCAGCATTCAGGAGCGTATCGTTAACAGAAAGTTCCCCGCGCGCAACTTGAATCCAAGCATGGCGCTGCGGTTGTAAGGTGTAAGAAAAAGATTCTTTTTGGGGTATCGTTCCTGCATAGAGTTTAGCATCTTGATGCAAGGAAATTGCACCTTCTATGCCGTCTTTTGCGGCGATGAGTTGAAGAGAACTGCCGTTACGATCTTGCTGTAAATCGCGTTGTTCGTAGCGGGGTTCTAAGCCGTCGCGATCGGGAACGATCCAGATTTGCAGGAGATGAACGGGATCGGTGCTAGAAGCGTTGTATTCGCTGTGGAGAATTCCGGTTCCAGCACTCATGTATTGAACTTCGCCCGGTCGAATCGTTCCCCGATTGCCGAGACTGTCTTGATGTTCTAAAGTGCCTTCGAGAACGTAGGTGATAATTTCCATATCGCGATGGCCGTGTTTGCCAAAACCAGCGCCGGGATCGATGCGATCTTCATTAATGACGCGCAAACTTCTGAAACCCATATAATTAGGATCGTAGTAGTTGGCAAAAGAAAAGGTATGACGAGCATCTAACCAGCTATGATGGACATGACCGCGATCGCTAGCGCGACGAATTGAGAGCATTTTTTCCTCCTGATTAAAAGTTTGAGGTGAGCGACGCGATTCGATAAGGATGTGCATTATGGCGCATTGTGTCGGTTCTCCGGAGAGTCAATCTCATAATGCGATCGCGTCTGTGTTTTTTTTGAGCGTTACCAGTTGTGGTGCGTATCTTTAATATAGCGAAAAGGTAGGTATGCTGGGAAGTACGCACTTAAAAGTCAGATAGTTACCTAAACGATACGATGGACGGTTCTACTTCATCAAAACCCCAAAAAAATTGTCCGGCAGAACAAACGCTAGCCGCAATTTCGGGACGCTGGAAACTCTTAATTTTGCGAGAACTCGATCGCGGTACTCAGCGGTTTGGCGAATTGCAACGCGCTCTAGAGGGTATTACTCAAAAAGTTCTGACGCAGCAATTAAGAGAGCTAGAAACAGATGGTTTAATACATCGAGAAGTGTACCCTCAAGTGCCGCCAAAGGTTGAATATTCGCTGACTGCACTGGGAGAAAGCTTACATCCTGTTATCCAACAAATGCACGCTTGGGGTTTGGAACGGGGGGAAGAATTGAGAATTAAAAATTAAAAATTAAGCATTCTACTGTAAGTCATAAGCTCAAATCCAGGCGCTTTTGTCGAGTTTCTCCGATTCGCAACCTCGTCCCCTCTATTATTGGGTAGGAAGCTGGCAGAGTTTGCCTTAGACTGAAATGAATCGGGTAGAGCGTTTTAGCGATCGCTTGATACAATGTTCTCAGTATCCGCGTCTTAACCCTTCAGAGCGTAAAATCGATGCAAAATACTCGTCTCAGCACGTTATTCGATGCTTTTAGCGATCGCATCGTCGGACTCTTCATCAATCCTTGGCGGCGCGTTGCCTTACTCGCAATTGCCCTGCTTACAGGTTTTTTCTTAGGGGGCAGTGCCGTAACCAGTACGGCGGGACAGTTGGCTTACTGGGATGTCCCAGCGGCGGCAGCAGTCACCGTATCCCTAGAGTTAATTAATATTTACGTTTATCGCCGTCCGCCTCGACCCGTGCGAGGAATTTTAACAGGAGGAAAACTCTTTGTCGATACGCTTAATGCGACCAAAATTGGTATTCTTTATGGTCTCTGTTTGGAAGGGTTCAAGTTAAATACTTAAAGTCGAAATGATATGAAATACGAGCGTTCGGCGAATCTCATTGCGAGCGCCGATTTTAATCTTTTAACAAAACCTCTATTAACATTTACCGATTCGGACTGGGCAAATTTAGCGGCAGAATTTGCGCGTTCTTCCCGGGCAATTAATGCCAAAGAAAAGGGCGGCGCGTACAAAGTTAAGGAAAACATTACGCCATCGACAGAATTTTATCGAAGTCTGCCGCCGGGAGTGCCGCGCTTGTTGCCTTCTCTTCAGTTGCGGGACTACCAGCGAGAGGCAGCGGTGCGATGGATAGAACATCGCGGTCGGGGGACGCTAAAGATGGCAACCGGAAGCGGCAAAACAATCGTCGCGCTGGCGATCGCGGCCGAACTTTACGCTAAAATTGGCTTGCAAGTTTTACTCGTTATATGTCCTTATCGTCACCTTGTCGCGCAGTGGGGGCGGGAATGCGAGCAATTTAATTTACAACCGCTTCTAGCTTTTGAGAGCGTTCGGACTTGGCACGAACAGCTAACTAACCAACTTTATAACCTTCGCGCTGGTACGCAGCCTTTCCTCACAATTATTGCGACGAATTCTACCTTTGTTAGCGAAAATTTTCAATCGCAATTGCAATTTTTACCTGAAAAAACCTTAATTGTCGGAGATGAGGCGCATAATTTAGGTTCGGTGCAATTAGAAGCTAGTTTACCGCGATCGATTGGCTTGCGTTTGGCGCTTTCTGCTACGCCGGAACGCTACTTTGATGAGGGGGGAACCGATTTGCTGTTGGATTATTTCGGCGCGATCTTACAGCCGGAGTTTACGTTAAAAGACGCGATCGCGCAAGGCGCACTGGCCCGCTACAACTACTATCCCCTCTTCGTCGAACTAACTCCCGCTGAAGCTTGGAGTTATGCCAAACTTACCAAACGTATCGGCTGGGCGCTTTCGGAAAATGAGGGTTGGGAGACTAATCCTACTGTAACCGCTTTGTTGATGCAGCGATCGCGCCTCGTCGGTTCCGCCGCCAACAAACTCAACGCCCTGCGCGAACTGATGCTTCCTCGCCTCAATACCACCCACACCCTCTTTTATTGCGGCGATGGTAGCGTCGATGTCACCCGCGAGAGTGAAACCGGATTTGCTAGCGTTCCCAGCAGCAAGCGCCAACTCGCCGCTGTCGCCCGCTTGTTGGGTTCGGAATTGGGATATCGCATTAATACCTATACCGCCGAAACCCCGCTTGCCGAACGGGAGGCGATGCGCGCGCAGTTTGAACGGGGAGAATTGCAAGGGTTAGTGGCGATTCGCTGCTTGGATGAAGGGGTTGATATTCCCGCCATTCAAAATGCCGTGATTTTAGCTAGTACCGGCAATCCGAGGCAATTTATCCAGCGTCGGGGGCGAATTTTGCGCCCTTATCCGGGAAAGGAACGGGCGAACTTATTCGATACTATCGTTTTGCCGCCGGAGTGCGATCGCGAAACTTGGGAAGTCGAACGCAATTTGTTACGAAAAGAACTCAAACGCTTTCTTGAATTTGCAGAACTTGCTGAAAATGCAGGAGAAGCAAAGCAGAAATTATTCACAATTCAGGAGCGATTTGGGCTTGAATGATTATGCTATGAATCTTAATGATTTGTGCTTTAAAAATATCGCTCAATTCTCAAATTGATAGCACTATAGCAGTTTTTATATGGATGAGATACACCTAGCGGGCGAATACCATTCGCCCCTACGAAATTGCGTTTGATTTTGAGACGATTTTATTGAAATGTGCTGCCATAAATTGAGGCAAAACATTGAATCAAAGCTAAGTTTTAAGCTTGCCGGTCTAGTAGGGTGGGCAGCGCCCACCAGCCAAGACTTTGGTGCGTTTATAGACTGATTCTATAGGATTTTGCATGATTTCTCAAGAGGGCATAGCAGCGATCATTAGCATCAACTTAGGGTGAAACACTTAGCCCGCCAGGAACTCAAGTTCCTGGCTAATAGCTGAAACCCGTTGAAACGGGTTAGATACATCTGAATTTCCCAGTCCTATAAATGAGGACTTGAGCTATTAGCCTTGGGTTTGAACCCAAGGCGGGCTGCGCGAGCAGGTTTAAGCTTAATTAAGTTGACACCAATGAGCAGTGCTATGCCCCTACAGTATTGCGTTTAATTTTGAGGCAATTTTGATTAAATTTCTTTACTATAAATTGAGGCAAAAAAATGACTTGAAGTTACGGATTCGTTACCGCTTTAACTGCGGCTTCAGCATTCAACAAACCGCTGCCGAAGAAATAACGATTGGCAGAAGGGACGCGATTTTTACCTTGTTGTTGATAAATTTCTTGCTCTTGGGCGGTTAACTTCAAACCATCGTAACTGGCGGTTTTATCGAGAATGTTGAGAATTTGGGCGCGAGTGAGGCTGCGCTGTAGATCTTTGCCTTTCACGAGCGCGATCGCGCCTGCTACCATTGGCGAAGAAAAGGACGTTCCCGTCGTCCAGCGATAGTTACCCCGCGCGTCCAAATTTGGTCCCCAATCGGGAGTAATTTTTGCTGTCGGAATGTCGCTCCAAAAAGCATCTAACCCCGTTCCTCCCGTGGTTAAAATACGCCCTAAAGGACGCGGTTCGGAGTTGTCGCCACCGGGGGCGACGAGGGTAAGCGCTTGTCCGTTGGGGGTTAAACCGTAGTTGCTGTAAGGCGCGCGATAGCCGGAGCGATTGGTTGCACCGACTGCAATTACGCCATCGATCGCGGCGGGATAGTTCAATTGTCCGCGATTTTCGTTACCGGCGGCAGCAACGATAACTAACTTGGGATTTTTTTGCAACAGTTCGGAGATGAGTTCGATTTCGCCGCGCGCCGGAAGCCCAGAACCCAAGCTAATGTTAACGATCTCCGCACCCCGCGCCACAGCATAAGCGATCGCTTCTAAATACCCACTCAAAGAAAAACTATCGTTAATCCCCATCACCCGCACGGGCAGAATTGTCGCCTTCGGAGCAACGCCAATCGTTCCTTCTGTGCCGACAGGACGCGCCGCGATCGCACCCGCTACCATCGTACCGTGGAAATCTCCGGCGACTTGATTGGCAAGGCGAGATCGCACCAACTTCGCAACTTCTGCTTCCGAAGCTTTAGCATTTTTGCTCTGAATATCTTGGTACGTTTCGGGATACTTCTGCCGCAGTTCCGCTTCCGCCAGCAAAAAGGAATCTGCAAACTGAGGGCGAACGAGGCGCAATTCCGCCTCGCTGATGCGCGTGTCGGGATCGTTTTCAACAAAATCCCAACCGTGGACTTCCCCCGGAAGCGCATTGCTCGTACTAACCTCGTATAGATTGGGAGCGAGATCCGGGCGATCCCACTGAATCCAACTATCGATAATCGCAATTGTCACCCCTTCCCCTTGGTTGCTTAGCTGCCAAGCTTCAGGCGCGCGAATATCGACGCGCGGTTGGCTGAAATTGCTCGTTGGTTCGCTTTGCAAGCATTTGCCCACAGGTTCGGCGAGTCCGTCCGATCCGGCAGTCGTATGTTTGAGGCAGGTAGAAAGCGGGAGACTGTTGAGATACCATTGCATCGGTAATAGAGAAGCCGAAGCAACAGCACTTTCATTAGCCAACAGCGCCACCTCGCGATTGACCAAGGTTTGGATAAAATTGGGCGTAGCCGACTGAATTTTGGCAACGCTGTTGAGTCGCTCGACAACGCGCAACACTTCCAGTCCGGTAGCAAGGCGGGAGCGCACTAAGTAGCGATTTTCCGCAAAGCGAAACGGGTGCAAGAGTTCCAGTTGATTATCATTGAGAATGGCTTCTCGCTCGCTGTCTGAAAGTCCCGGTTGCAACGTCAGAATAATCTCATTCGGCAAAACAATCGAGCCTTCTTCACTGCCTTTTGCGCCTTGGCGCGCGAGTACGGGCAAGGTGGTTTCGACATAAGGTTGCGCTTCGATGCGCTCTTGCACCCGATTGCTGCCGCCAGAAGTGAAGTTAACTAAAGCGTAGTCTGTGTTTAAGGGACTGACTTGGACGGCGAGGGGTGCTGCAAAATCGGCACTACTACTCTCGGTGGGTTCTACCCCCCCAAAGGGCGTAACGCCTCGAGTCGGACTGCTTGGGGCGGGCGGTTCGACTTGTAAATCTTCTTGCAGTTGTAGGTAAAGCGGAAGTTCGGGGCTGCGTTCTTGCTGAACCTGAAACTCTCCTCCTCCTCCTCGCGTTACTTGCGGACTGCTTTGGGCGAGATCGGGCGCTTTGAAGGATACCGCGATCGCGTCATCTCGAACGACGAGGGGAACTTCGCGATCGAATACCCTGTAAGTTATCGGTTGCTGTGCCGGAGTTTGAGCGTTGGCGCGCTCCAGAAAATGAAGACTGCGAGCGAATATGAGCAGGCAAGCTACCGCCAGCGAGAGGGTCAGGAAGCGTAAGATAGACTTGTTCGTGGTCATTGTCCCCCGCGATCGTCGTTCGCCCAATATTTTAACATTCAGCTTAAAACCGCAATCGAGGCATGACAGAGCAATGTTGTTGCCTCCATTTCGCCGATGATGTCGGGTGTCAATGCACCAGTTTTAAGAGGGTTCCAGGACTAACAGTTTTCTCGATTGTTGCCTCTGCGACTAATCCTTTGCGTCTGGTAAGTCGTACTTGTCCGGAACCGGAAAGCGCTTTGAAAACCATCCCGCGTTCCAGAATTCCCCCATCAATCCCGCCTAACCATAATTTTGCCTGCGTTTGGTTCGCTTCTGTCACGACGGCATCGGCTACTGGATTTGAAGGATTGACAAAATACAAAGGTTGTGTATTGTAGTCGCTATCGGGCTTAACTTCAAACTTTGGGCTTTGACGGTACTCTTTGGGTATTTGAGGCAGGATGCGCGCGATCGCACTTTCTGGCGTTCCATCTTCTTGCCACAGGTATTGCGTCAGCAGGTAGGTAAAAATCCCGGCAGTAAAACCGTTCAATTGTGCATCGGCGGCAGTTTGGTACGGTTGGGCGGCGGCGAGAAGCACGCCTTTGGCAACGCCGCGTCGATACCCTTCGATAAACTCCTCGCGGGAGAGGTTGAGGCGAGATAACCACCGGGCTTGATAGTCTTTTTCAGCTTGGGATAGCTGCAAATTTTTGCCGCCATTGCGCGATCGCGCCCGAAATTCTCGCGTCGCCCCGCCGGAAAAACAGCTATCCAGCACCGCCGTCACGTTCTCGGTTTGCAACGCAGACATCAACAAAAAGAGCGTATGCCCCATAATATCTTTAACTTCGCCACCTTGTTCGGGATATCCCGGTGGCAAGCTCGCATCGACGGGGACAAAAGTCCCGTTGGTTCCAAAAAGAGGATCGGCGCGGTTTGTAATAATTGAATCCGGATCTGAAGCGATAGAACCATGTCCGGAGTAATGAAAAACGACGACATCTCCCGGTTTGGCTTGTTCGATCAGATGCTCTTCAAAAGCATCCAGGATGCCTTGGCGCGTGGCTTGTGCGTCCGTTATGGTAAGAATATCGCTGGGGTTAAACCCAAAGCGGTGAATCAATAGATGTTTTTGTAGCTCGACATCGTTAACGCATCCTGCTAATGCTAATCCTTGTTCGGGATAGGCATTGATACCGACGAGTAGGGCGAGTTTGCGCGATGTCGGCTGGGCGAGAACTTTACCGTAGCGATCGATTTGGTGCAAGCCAAGGGAAGCAAGGACTGCACCCGCAAATTGGAGAAAGGGACGGCGAGATAGAGGATTCATAGCTCTCCAGTAAAAATTACTATATATCTATTTTTCAATTTACCCTGCAACTTAGATGCGCGATCGCCCGTTACAATTTTGATAACGATTAGTTACCTGGCGCGATCGACAGCAGGGACAATGCGCCGAACTTGGGGTTTTTATCCCTCAGCGCCACTCGCCCTGCGCCGTAAACGCCGCCCAATAATAAGGCGCGCTCCACTGTTGCGTTTGCCACATCTCCAACTGCGCCGAACGCAACGCCGCAACAGGATTCATCCCCTCGCTCAACATCTTGCGATAAAACCTCGCCATCAACTCCGAAGTTGCCGTATCGTTAACGCTCCACAAACTCACCACCACGCGACGCGCCCCTGCATACATTAACCCTCTTGTCAACCCCACCATCCCTTCTCCCCCGACATCATTGCCCAGTCCCGTCTGACAAGCACTCAGCACCACCAACTCCGCCGGGAGATTGAGATTAAAAATATCGCCCAAACGCAGAAACCCATCTTGAGGATTCCTCTGCGCGTCCAGCATCGACAGCACCACGCCCGATAACGTTGGATTATCGCGAAGGCAGCCGTGCGTTGCCAGGTGAACCATCTGGTACTGGGCAATTTCCGGGCTAGTAGCCGTAGCGCGAGAAGCATCGAAACCGAGCGCTTGCAAGCGTTGCCCTTCCGGGACGAGAGCCAGAAGGTTTTGAGCTTCTTTTGCCGTGTATTCGAGACGATTGAGGGAAGTACAAGATTCTGGGGCGAGGCGCTGAGCATCGGGCGGACTCGTTTGGGAGGTATTATTTCCGCTCAAACGCGAGTCGGACTCATCAAAAACCGGATCCGCAAGTACGGCGAGGGTTTTGGGCGCGCGGGGACGATTTTGCAGTTGGCTGCGCGAGATGTCGATAGTAGAGGCGGAAGGGAGGGTAACGATTTCGTGGTTAACCAGTAGGGGAGGAGATGGGGTGACTGGGGGAGTGGGGGACTCGGGGACGAGGGAAGTAGGCAAAGCGGCGAAGGGGATGGTTTGCAGAATACCGTCGCCGACAATTAACAAGCGCTGTCCGTGCAGTTGGGAAGCGACGGGCGCGAGAAGCATTTGAGTGAGTTGATTTGCCGCAGTTAAATCGGTACTTTGGGCAGCAATCGCACCTAAAAAGTTCTTGGCAGCGGCTTCAATTTCGGCGCGGGGCGGTAAGGTATAGCTGGCAATTCCGGTTTTGCTAACTGCCCAGAGATAGCTGCGATCGTCGCCGAGGGAGTATTCGAGCAGTAGGGTGTCGCTGTCGAGGACGCGGCTTTGGATTTCAGGGACGGTGAGGGGTTGGGGATATTTGAGGTTGGCGTAGGTGGGACTTTTAACGCGGATTTGGGCGGCGACTTCATCGAGTTGGGCGAGGAGAGATTCAGTTCGTTTTTGCAGGGTTTCTAATTCTCGATTGGAAGCGCCTTCTTTATAGCTTTGGGTTCTTTTGAACTCGGTGGCGTTGATTTGTTGGAGAAGGGTGCGTTCTTGGGTTAATAAGGCAGGATCGACTCCTTGACGGATGTTGGCGTTGGCTTCGGTGAGGAGTTCGAGGAGAACGCGGGCGCGACTGCGTTCGCTGATATTTAGCGCTTCGATGTTGTAACCTTTGTTGGGGTTTTGTTGATGCAGTTGCATCAGCAAATCGATGTAGAACTGGTAGTAGCTTTGGACGGTGGCGAAGTAGGAGGTACGGAGTTCGGGGCTGGCGATTTTGGTGCGGAGTGTTTCGATGATGTCGATGGCGGCTTCGATATTTTGGCGCGCGCCTGCAAGATTGCCTAAATTGTGTTGGTATCGAGCGAGATCGGCTAGGGTTTCAGCTTCATTGTTTTTGTCCCCTAACGTTCGATACAGTTCGAGCGCGCGTCGGTCAAATTCAAGGGCTTTGGGATAGTCTGAAAGCCCATCGTAGACGGAAGCAATATGACCCAATATTAGTGCTTGACTCGATAGGTCTTCTAAGGTTGGGACAATAGCGATCGCGCGATCGAGATATTCTAGAGCTTGGGATTTATCTTCCAAATAGCTGTAATACAACGCGAGTTTGCCCAGAATGAAGGCTTTTTGGTGTTGAGTTCCCTCAGTTTGAAAAATTGAGAGGGCTTGCTTAAGTTCCTCGAGTCCCTGTTGATAATCGCCCGTTCCATACACAAAAGGATTCCAGTAGTGAATCGTACTGATATCTTCGAGGGTTGTGGCTTCTTCAACTCGATTATTTAACTGTCGCCAAAGGGTTAATGCTTGGTTGTAGTAAGAGAGGGCTTGCTCGAAGTCATTCGAGTTGTAATAAGTCATACCAATATCCCTTAAGATTGTCGCCCGTCCGGAAGGATTGTTGAGGGATTCTTGCAGGGTAAGAGCGCGATTTAAAGAGATAAGGCTGGAGCGATTATCTCCCAATTCCAAGTATATTTGAGCTAATACCTGTAGAATATCTGCTTCTTCGGAAGTTTTTTTGAGGGCTTGAAAGCGGTTTAATCCTTGGTTGTAATAGTCTAGTGCTTGTTGGTAATTGCCAAGATCGCTCGACAAGCCTCCGATTATTTTTAACGTATTAGCTTCGCGCTCTGTCTCTCCTGTGGCTTGCCAAAGGGGAAGGGATTGTTGGAGTTGCGAGAGTGCTTGGCTATCGTTGCCGAGTTGATGGTAAATAAGGCTGAGATAGTCGAAAGCATTCGCAGCGCTGGAAAGGTTATTGACTTCGAGATATAAAGAAGCGGCTTGTTTTAAAACAGTTAGCGCTTGCTCTCTCTGTCCGAGCTTGTTGTAAGCTTGTCCCATTAACAGAAGGACGTGAGCTTCTTTGGTTTTATCTGCGGTTTCTCTGACAAGGGGTAATGCTTCCAGGGCATAGGCGAGGGCTTGCTCGTAATCGCCTAATTCAGAGTAAGCCAAGCCAATCCGAACGAGCGCTGTCATTTCATCGGTGCGTTTGCCTAAAGCTCGAAAGATTTCTAGGGCTTGTTTGAAGTATTCGATGGCCTGCGGATTTTGTTCTAAATCGGAGCTAATAAAACCCAAATATCCTAACGTTTTGCCAATGCCCTGGCGATCGCTGGCTGCTTGAAATCCTTCGAGAACTTCTTGAAATTTGAGGCGAGCTTGTTGCAGAGATTCCGGCGTTCCCTGCTCGTAGATCTTTTTAGCGTCTTGAAACAGTTGTTCTATGGCAGGGTTGGCGAGTTCTGAGGAATTATTTTGCGGTTGTTGGGCGAGGGGGATTGCTCGACTCGGTATCCCTATAAATCCGAAGCAGAGAAATGCGGTTGCCAATCCCAAAAAACAACCTTGCCACCCAACTGCACCCGGTTTGCTGCGTCGCGCGATCGCCATAGCCACCTCGGTTAGTTACATAGCTCGATAACCAATTATCGATTTTCTCTATTCTCCTGTCAATTATGGCAAAGCAAGTGGGATACGATCTAATCTGACGGCTCAGTACCTAAAGGAGCTTGACGGCGGTGACGAATATGCAAGATGGCGACGGTATCGCCCTCGATCGCAAACAGAATCCGATAGGCTCTTGTTTTGCCAACCCACAGCTGCCGAATTTCTCGACCAATGATATCGGCTTCAGGTGCAAACGAGCAGCGGTAGGGAAACTTTTGCAGAGAGGCGATCGCATCTTGGAGATCGTAGTACCACTGGTTTGCTGCATCAGCACTGAGATTATCGCACATCCAACGGTAAGCAGTTTCAATTTCTGCAAAAGCAGGAGGTTGGATGAGTATTCGATAGCTCATGGACATGGAGGAATGTTGAACTGCCGCTGTAGCGCTGTCATGGCAAGATCGGCTGGGATACCTTCACCCCGCTCGAAGCTTTCGAGTCCTTTGCGGATACCGATAATGGCTTCGAGGTAGTCAATTCGCTCTAGCAATTGTTCGTAGATATTAAGCTGACTGGGTGGAGAGGATTTCAGCGATCGCACTAAGCTAAGAAGTTCGACAAGCAGTTCGTCGGGGGTGTTATCAATTTCTTGGATTAGAAGTTCTTTGAGCGTCATCGTAGCATCTACCGAGGGTTAATACTTTGAGTATACTCTGCCCATACTTCAAATTGTCTCAGAAACCATCGCTCAGGAGCTAGAGCGATCGTCTATGTACAGACGGATAAATTCAATTGCTGCTTCCGGATCGATTTTTTGCAATCCTTTACGAATCTCTAATACCGCCTCAGCAGACGGATCGCGACTTTCATTGACCCAACGATGAATATTAGAACGCCTGACCTCCATCGCGATCGCCAATTGATTTTGGCTAATGCCGTACTCGTCTAATACTTGCCTCAGTGCTTGACCTGCTTTTCCCATGCTTCAAATTGTCTCAGAAACCATCGCTCAGGAGCTAGAGCGATCGTCTAGATACAAACGAATAAATTCAATTGCCGCCTCCGAATCGATTTTTTGCAATCCTTTACGAATCTCCAATACTGCTTCAGCCGCTGGATCCGTCGTTCCACTAACCCAGCGGTGAACGTTAGAACGCCCAACCCCCATGACAACGGCTAATCGATTTTGGCTAATGCCGTACTCGTCTAATACTTGTTTGAGTGCTTCACCTGCTCTTCCCATGCCTCAAATTTTGTCAGAGGCTCATAATTCCGTAAATGTTCCAGATATGAAACATTCGAGGTAAGATAAAGGCGTTCCATATACGGAACACTTGCGTCAAAGCCTAAACTTCTTTATGCCTAAAAACTTCCTTGCCGATCGCGCTCTAGCGACTCTTTCCGCAACCCCAACCGCCGTTCCCGAACTCCAACCGCCCCAACGAGAACCGCTCAAAGTAATGCTCGTAGGTTCTCCTAAAGCTGTAACCCGCACCATTCACCGCTTGCATCGCTTGGGTTTTGCTGAAGTGGGAGAATGGAGTCCATTGGTTCCGACTCAAAATCCCGGCGAGGTGTTGAGTATTTTGGTGCGTCGTTTGCTGATGTAGGCGCGCCCGGGGTTGGCTTTGCCGATCGCTAATCTACCGCTTTTAGCAAAATTACGATGATGGGCATTGCCGACTTTCTGCCCTTTTATTAGGTTTAATCCCAGGAACAGCAATGCGATCGCATTGCTGTTTCAACGATCCCCGATTCCGGTCAATTTGGGCGAACCTTCCGAGGTGGAATACAATACGGATGCAGGGAACCGCAATTGCCAAAGGGTGTAACTAAGAATGGCCGGGAGTGAAGTTAAAGCCGATCTGTGGCTCAAAGATTACATCACGCCGTGGGATGTGTACGAACATGGCGTGACGAAAATTCTAGCTTGCCAGAAGACGGCCTACCAAGAGATGCACATTGTCGAAACGGGAACCTACGGAAAAGCGCTGGTTCTCGATGGCAAGTGGCAGTCCTGCACGGGCGATGAGTTTCTGTATCACGAACCGCTCGTTCATCCGGCAGCGATTTGTCATGGCGCGCCGAAAAATGCCCTGATCCTCGGTGGCGGCGAAGGCGCGACGCTACGGGAAGTCCTGCGCTGGAAAACATTGGAGCGGGCGTTGATGGTGGATATCGATGGGGAAGTCGTCGAAGCCTGCAAAAAACACTTGACAGAGATGCACAGAGGTGCATTTGACGATCCGCGAGTCGAAGTGAAGATTGCCGACGCGATCGCGGTACTCGATCGCATGGAGGAACGGTGGGATACGATCGTTTCAGACCTATCGGATCCGATTGAAGAAGGACCATCCTACCGCCTCTTTACCCAAGAATATTTTCAAAAGTTGCGGGAAGTTCTCGCTCCCGGCGGTTACTTAGTCGTCCAAGCGGGGCCGACTTCCCCCGGAGAAATTCAAATGCACGCGCGGTTGGTCAAAACCTTAAAAACGGTCTTTCCTTACGTGGTTTCCTATTCTTCCCCAGTTCCCACCTTTGCAGGGGCTTGGGGTTTTGCGTTATGTTCCGATCGCGCGATCGAAACGCGACCCGATCCCGACGAAATCGATCGCTTACTTGCCGAAAAAACAACCGGAGGACTGCGCGGTCTTGATGGAATAACCTATTTGGGCCTGCTGCAAACGCCGATTCATATCCGCCGCGCGATCGCGCAAGCCGATCGCATTTATACCCTTGCAGAACCGCCTAAATTTGGCAATAGCTACGTTGCACCTTCGAGCGAACCGGAAACAATCGATCGATTTAACCCAATCTCTATTAATTCAATCTCTTAAAAAAAAATGACTAAATCGCTCGCACAGATGGGTTTATATATCAGCTTATTAATCCTGGGGGGTGGAATTGGTGTATTCGGCAGTCGCGCCCTTGCACCCAAAGCACAGCAAACGACCCAATCGGTGCAACCCCTCGTCCCAGCCACCTTAAAACCTTCAGCCGTTCAGCCTAGCACGACTCCGGTAGAGACGGATAATCGACTCAATTTTATCGCCCGTGCCGTCCAGAAAGTTGGACCGGCGGTGGTTCGCATTGATGCGTCCCGAACCATCGATCGCGACACTCAACCCCCCTTCTCCCAGCCATTTTTCCGCCGCTTTTTCGGGGAAGAAGCGCCGATTCCGCAACCGCGCGTCCAACGGGGGACGGGATCGGGTTTTATTTTAAACTCGGACGGGCGCTTAATCACTAACGCTCACGTTGTCGAAGGAGCCGATCGCGTCGTGGTAACGCTCAAAGACGGGCGAGAACTGGAAGGGCGCGTCGTTGGTGTGGATGATGTCACCGATGTAGCAGCGGTCAAAATTGACGCGAAAGAATTGCCAACGATTAAATTGGGAGAATCGGAAAAAGCGATCCCCGGCGAATGGGCGATCGCGATCGGCAATCCTTTAGGCTTAGATAATACCGTTACCGTTGGCATTATCAGCGCGATCGGACGTTCTAGCCGTCAAGTCGGCGTTCCCGACAAGCGCGTCAGTTTCATTCAAACCGATGCGGCGATCAATCCCGGTAATTCGGGCGGTCCGTTACTCAATGCTAACGGCGAAGCGATCGGCATGAACACGGCGATTCGCGCCGATGCCCAAGGATTGGGTTTTGCGATCCCGATTGAAACCGCCCAACGAGTCGCCAATCAATTATTTGCAAAAGGACGCGCCGATCATCCCTATTTAGGCATTCAAATGCTGGATCTCAGTCCCGAACTGCGCAAAGAACTCGAGGCAGATCCGGAAACGCGCTTTAAGCTCGATCGCGATCGCGGCGTTGTTGTCGTCCAAGTCGTCCCCAACTCTCCTGCGGCTCGAGCCGGACTGCAAACAGGAGATGTCATTCATACCATCGCTGGCAAACCGATTCAAGAGTCGGCAGAAGTGCAGCACGAAGTCGAACGCAGCGCGATCGGTCGCGTTTTAGCTGTGGAGATTTCGCGCGGCGGACAAAAACTGACCTTACAAGTTAAACCCGGGCCTTTCCCTGCACGCAATAATGAATAACGTCTGATGTGCATTATCCAAAAATCTTGATTTCTCTCACCCCCAGCCCTTCTCCCGATCCCCCCTAACCCCCCTTACTAAAGGGGGAAAATGCGAGGGGAGAAAGAACAGTAAGATGGCTCTTTCTGGCTTCTAATTCACATTAGGCGTGAATAATGAATGATACTGAATTTAAAGTATAGTAAGTGATGCCTCATTAATACCCTCAGAATTCCTAATTCGCGGTCATTGAGACTTCGGCGCGAACTACAGCATTTCGGAATTTAGGTATTTCGGCAAGTGCTACACTGAGCTTGTGAAGGTACGTTTATAAACGCACAAAATGTCCTAACCGAGTTGCGTAGCGCTTTAGCTGTCGAACTTCATAATTCCCTTTTCATAACTCATAACTTATAATTCATAACTCATAACTCCCTTTTCATAACTCACCATTCATAATTCCCCCCACTCATAACTCACCACTCATAACTCATAATTCATAACTCCTCCCAGCGTGATAAAATTGCGTATCGTTTCAAAGGAAGAGACTATCGTGGTTCAATCGCCAGTTTCCGCGTCTTCACGGGAATTTGAACTTGCAACCGGAACCGCTCTCGCCGCCGAACTCAACCGATTAGCCGATCGCATCATCAACGGTTATCGGCTGACGCGGGACGAAGCCAGAGCGTTAACTCAAATAGAAAGTCAAGATGACATCTTGCTCTTATGTGCGGCAGCCGATCGCGTGCGCCAAGGGTGCTGCGGCAATACCGTCGATTTGTGCAGCATCATCAACGTCAAATCGGGCAACTGTTCGGAAAATTGCGGCTTTTGCTCCCAATCCGCCCACCATCCCGGCGAAGGTTCCCCGATCTACGGTTTAAAGAGCAAAGAAGAAATTCTCGCCCAAGCTCGCGCGGCGGCGGAAGCAGGAGCTAAGCGTTTTTGCTTAGTGAGTCAAGGACGAGGCCCTAAGTATAACAGCCCGAAATCAGGAGAATTCGAGCAAATCTTAGAAACCGCGCGCGAAATTGCCGAAACGCTCGATATCAAACCTTGTTGCGCCCTCGGCGAAGTCACAATCGAACAGGCGCAAGCATTAAGAGAGGCAGGCGTAACGCGCTACAACCATAACTTAGAAGCATCGGAAAACTTCTTTAGTGAGATCGTCACCACACATCAGTGGCGCGATCGCGTCGAAACCGTTCGCAACCTGAAAGCAGCGGGAATCCAAGCTTGTAGTGGCGGTATTTTTGGCCTCGGGGAAAGCTGGGAAGATCGCATCGATCTCGCCTTCTCCCTGCGCGAGTTGGAAGTCGAATCCGTACCATTGAACCTGCTCAACCCGCGCGGCGGCACGCCTTTAAGAGATCGTCCCCAACTCTCGCCTTACGAAGCGATTAAAGCGATCGCGATTTTCCGCTTGATCCTACCCCAACAAATTCTGCGCTACGCAGGCGGCAGAGAAGCAGTCATGGGCGAGCTACAAAGCCTCGGATTCCAAGCCGGGATTAATGCTATGCTAGTCGGGCATTACCTAACAACTTTGGGGCAACCCCCCGAACAAGACCGCGCCCTATTAGAATCTCTAGGACTTGAAGGTGGCGAAGCTCCAATTCCCGGGGAATACCCGCTCGCGTCGCCGGACTAGGCGAACGTCCAACGCCGGACGAAAACCCTCGCGTCGTCCTGAAGGCAAACCCAAAAGCGAGCGATTGCCCTGGGTTACGCCCTACCAATTGCTGTGGGCAGCGATCGGTCTATTGCTGACCATTAGCGGTACGCTCGTCGAAGCCTTCGTCACGAATTCCCCCTGGCAATGGTCGCAGCAAGGCATTCAACCCCAATCGTTAGGCGTAACCTGCCAAATTGGGGCAGTGCTACTCGTCGGTTGTTTGGGGGGAAAGAAAGCGGGTGCGATCGCGCAGATCGCTTATGTTATCTTGGGCTTGACCGGCTTGTACCCCGTATTTACCCAAGGTGGCGGCTGGCGTTACCTGCTCGAACCAACTTTCGGTTACATTATCGGCTTTATTCCCGGTGCTTGGTTGTGCGGTTGGCTCGCCTTTCGTCGCAAGCCCAAGCTGGAAACCCTCGCTTTTAGCTGTACGATAGGATTGTTCGCCGTTCATCTGGTCGGGATTGCGTATTTGTCGGGATTGCATCTTTTAAGCCATCCTGGGGGGGAAAGGGCGCTTTTGGTCGGCGCGATCGAAAAGTATTCTTTGAATCCCTTAGCAAGCCAATTCGCGATCGTCTGTGCCGTTTCTTTAATCGGCTATATCCTGCGCCGCATTTTATTGTACTAATGTGAAAAATCGTTTTTTTTGGATAATTGCCCTCAGCGGATTGCTCCTCGACCAACTCACCAAGATGTGGGTCAGCCAAAGCTTTCAAGAAGTGGGCGATACCATTCCCCTGATTCCGGGAATCTTTCACCTCACCTACGTTCATAATACCGGAGCAGCCTTTAGCTTGTTTGCAGGCGGTGCAGATTGGTTGCGTTGGCTGTCGCTAGCCGTGAGTTTGGGGTTGATTGCACTGGCGATTTGGGGGCCGAAGTTGCGCCCCCTCGAACAGGTTGGCTATGGGTTCATTCTGGCTGGTGCTTTGGGCAATGGGATTTGTCGTTTTCTCAACGGTTACGTGATCGATTTCCTAGACGCACGCTGGATTAATTTTCCTGTGTTTAATATTGCCGATGTCTGTATTAATTTAGGAATTATTTGCTTGCTTGCTGCCAGCTTGAATTTGAAGCAATAGAGGGATAATTGATAATTGATAATGGACAATGGATAACGCCTTCAAGAATTGATAGATAATGGACAATGGACAGTCGAGCAATGCCCAGCAACGATATTCAAGCCCCCGACGACCGTCGTGGTGGTAAGATATAATTACGAACTACGAATGATCGATCGCGAATTATGTTGACCCAAGGCAAACCCTTCAACTTCTGAGTTCTTCTATCCATTGTCCATTATTCTACACAAGCCCTCGTCAAAGGGCGATCGCGCCTACCCTCGATACTAGGAGTGAGAACTTTAGCAAGGAGCAGAAAGAAGTTGTAGGCGGGTTCGGCGGCAACGCAACCGTTCCTACCGCTCTACTTCGCGATCGTGCAAAGCCTTAGCGATCGAGAACATAAAGTTTCCGCTTCCTTAACCGAGCAGATTTGTCAACTCCGACACGCTACGATAATACAGTAGGCTTAGAGTTAAAGGCATACCAGCAGTTCTTCTTTCTGCTGTTCTCCTATCCGCATCCTAAAGTTTTTGTAACTGCTGAGAAGATGAAAACCGTTTTGCTTGTCGAAGATAGTTTGACCGATAGAAATATCATGGCATCTTACTTGCAACAAGCGGGTTTGCTGGTTGTTAGCGCATCCAGCGTCGAGGAAGCTCAAGAAAAGCTTTCTCACAATAAGCCCGATCTGATCGTTCTCGACGTAATTTTGCCCGGTCAGAGCGGGTTTGAAATGTGTCGTACTTTAAAAACAAATCCCGAAACTCGTAAAATTCCCGTCATTATCTGCTCGACTAAAGGAACCGATGTCGATAAAATTTGGGGCAATATGCTGGGAGCCGATGCCTATTTAATCAAGCCCGTTAACGATGCAGAGCTTCAAGTAACGCTAAAGCAGTGTCTCGGATAGTCGTTAAAGGTTAACTCTTAGAGACTGCACCGGGGAATCGCTTAGAATCCCGCTCCCTTCTAGAAAGGGGAATCTAGGAAGAGCGGGCTTTCGCTGACTGTTCGTTGGAGCCGCCTGTAGCGTATTTGCGGGCAATATCCAAAAGTTTTTGTTTGTCGGCGGGCTTGGTCAAAAAGTCCGTCGCACCAACAACTTTAGCGCGTACCCGGTCTACTAATCCATCCTGACTGGTCAGAATAATAACGGGCGTATCTTTAAGATTGGAAACGCGGCGGATTTGGCTGCAAATTTCGTAACCGTTGGCGATCGGCATCATCAAATCGAGGAAAATGACATCGGGTTTGTGCTGCAATAACGTTGGTAAGGCTTGAATGGCTTCTTGAATGCCGATAAACCGATAGCCTGCTCCCGTTAGCAGTTTTTCCATTGCTTTGCAGACTCGAGGACTATCATCGATACAGACAATGCAAGGGCGATCGGGAGACGAGTCGAAAGTCGGCACTCTCTCGGCTGTCGGGGTCGCCTCTCGAGCCAGATCGCAATAGGATTGATAGGGGTTCGGTAAATCTGGGACTTCCACTAAACCGATCAATTGTCGGCGAATATAGGGTAGTAACGATTGACAGACTCCAACAAGATCTTTTTTAAGGAGAACGCTAATATCTCGCATCGTGCGCCGACCATCAATTAGTGCCACTAAATTTTTGTAGGTACTGGGAGAAGCTTTAGCTTGAAGCTGTTCGCTTTTTTTGATGACGGGGGCGAGATTGGGGGAATAGAGGGCGAGTCCCATTTGACTCCACTTTTCCCACACTTTTTGAGTACCGCTGAGCGCAAGTTCTATATCCCAGCTTCGCGAACGGGGGAAAATTCCTAAGTCTTTACTCGAAGGTCGCGCGCCTAACTTGGGTTTAATTTTAAAAGTGGAGGCAGTCCTAAACTCTTCAACCGACTCGCCTCGATCCCTAGGTTTCTCGTAAAATTGAGCGATTTGTTGGGTGACGGCAGCAATCTCAATGGCTTGGAGGAGATCGAATAAAACTTCCGCAATGAGTCCGCGCGCAATCTCGACCACATCATCAGTCTGAGCGAGATTGCGCTGCACCAATAAGGCGAGAGCGTGATAGTCCCAACACTCAAAAAAGTCCGATTGACGGGGCGAGATGGCTTTAGGGTTGACTTTCGGTAAAGTGCTGGCTAACTGGCGGCGAAACCGCCGCACCGGATGCAAGCCTTCTGTTGCCCAAACTAAATTTCCAAGACTTAGGTAAAGCCCCCATTGCTGACCCGTCACCAACTGAATATCCAACCTTCCTGTAAATTGTTGCTGACTGTAAAGATTTAGCTGCGAAAAGAAAGCTTCGTTGCGGTTTGGAGCAGATGTCATCATGAGCAATATGGCTGTGCCGTTACATTAAGACTTGTTCAATAACTGGATACCCCCAAGCTTTTTTGAGACTGGATAACCGGCGTTCTGTCTTGATTTCTACGGACTTGCTGCTTGGCTCGATCGCGGTTTGTCTGGTCGGTGCAATCTAACAATTGATATTGGTGCTTGTTGATTCTTGCTCCTTCTCCTCTGGCGACGAACCTGACAAACGTTGATTTGCTCTCGGTTAAAAGAAGACTCGATTTTGAGTCGCCTTTGATTCGCAGCTATGCCTTCTCATGCAGGCGCTTTTCAGCTATAGTGTTGGCTTGCGAATTGCAAGCAGGGATGTCTTGCAGTTGGGAGCATCTCGGCCAACGAGCTAATGCTTGCAAGCTCAAAAGAACGGCATTATCCATAGGACAGCGCGCTTCAGAAATCTTGAAGGAAATATATAATTCCTTTCAATCTTAACTTTATTTTAAGGTTAACTGTTACTCCGACCGAATTTTAATCTCAACCGTTACTTCGACCGAATATAACTTTATCTTACTTTTGAACCTAAAATTATAAACGATAGGGTCTCCCTAGGGTTGGAGGGTGTAGCCCCAATCGCTGGTAGCGTCCGCGTTTGCTAGCCATTGCGCCGAGCTTTCAAACTTTTCTACAAGTCGTCCTCCCCAGCAGTAGTGCTTTAGGGCAAGCGATCCATTAGCATAGAGTTAAGCGACACCTTTGGCGAATTATGGCAGTTTATCCTCAGCAAACCAGTCCGGAGCAAAATCGAGACGGCGAACGAGACATCGCCGTCGGTCAGAATGGTAAAGGTCAAACCCAACCCGAACGCCCGACAGCCGCCGTCAGCGCCCTGCGATCGCAACTCGAACAAGCAGGCCTGCTGTCAAACCCGCAAATCGAGCAGTATTGGCAGCAAATCGAGCAATTAACGGCAAAACAACCGGAACAAAACTCTTTTAAACTCGCGCGAGAGCGTTGGATCGAGCTAGCAGCCACTTTGCGCGCCTGTCCCAGTCGCAATGTCCTGCTCGAAACGGCAGTGACTCTACTCCGACAAACCTTGGATGCCGATCGCGCCATCATCTGCCAGATTAAAGGTCAGCAATCGGCAACGTTGCTCGCTGAAGCGCGAAGTCCCGGCTGTCCCCCTCTAGTCGCCTCTAGCCTTCCCTTAGCCTGCTTTGGAACGCGCTCGACAGCCGAGTTGCGCGATCGCGGCACGATCTCAACTCCCGCCCCCGAACGAGGCGAAGCCAATCCCTACATCGGGCAAACGCTGCAACAGTTCCAAATTCAGTCCCAGTGTTGTGCGCCCATTCTCCTCGACGGGCAGGTCTGGGGCATTCTCGCGCTGCAAAGCACCCAAGCCCCGCGCATCTGGCAAGAGTCCGAACTCAACCTCCTCCTCGCGATCGCCACCGAACTCACCGCGCTCTTGCAGCCCCTAAAATTCCGCTTTCAACTGCAACAGCAGATCGAACGCGAAAAAACCTACGATAAAGTCGTCGAAGACCTCGCCAGCGAAGATCGCACCATTGACGAACTGTTCCTCAACACCTGCCAAGAAGTTCGCCAGCGCTTGCGAGCCGATCGCGCCATCATTTATCGTTTCAATCACGACTGGAGTGGCGAAGCAATTGCCGAATCCGTCGGGCGCGGTTGGATTTCCCTGCTTTCAGCGCAAGAAACCGACGAGGTTCTAAAAGGCGATCGCAGCGGTAACGAACGTTCCATCCTCCGTGCATGGGGCAAAGGCGGCAGCATTATCGCCAAAGACACTTACCTGCAAAATAGTCAAGGTGGCTCCTACTCCCACGGTCAAAAATTCACCTGCGTCAACGACGTTTATGCAGCGGGTTTCTCCCCCTGCTACCTCGAAAGCTTAGAAAAATACCAAGTCCGCGCCTACGTCATCGTTCCCATCTTCCACGACGAACGCCTCTGGGGCTTGATCTGCGTCTATCAAAACTCCGGCCCTCGCACTTGGCAAGACGCTGAAGTACAACTCGTGGTGCGTTTGAGCGCTCCCCTGGGGGCTGCCCTGCAAAAATCTGCCAGCCGCGAACAGATCGCCGCCCAATCCCAAAAGCTCGCCACCGATGCCAAACAAGACCTCGCCTTTATCAAAACGATCGAGCGTCTGTGGCAGTCCTTGGACGTTAATACCCTATTTCAAACCGCTGTCGATGAAGTGCGACAATTGTTGCAAGTCGATCGCGTCCTCCTCTACCGCTTCGCCGACAAACAAAGCGGGGACTTAATCGCCGAATCGGCAGGCAAAGAATGGTCGTCGCTGATGCAAGAACGCAAAAAGAGTAGCGCGATCGATCCCGCCAGCGGACAAAACCTCTACGATGCCTATTTTCGGGAAAGTGGAGACGAGTTGCGGCGCAAGAATGCAGCCTTCTCGCGCGTAGACGATATTGAAACCGCCGGAATTGCGCCCTTTAGCCTCGAACGGCTCAAAGAAATGGAAGCCCGCGCTTGCATTCTGATTCCTATCTTTCAACCCAAGTCCGGCAGTAAATCCGAGAGTCTCTGGGGATTGCTGGGCGTTTATCAAAATCGCAGTTCCCGAGAGTGGCAGCAAAGCGAACTGAATCTGTTGGTTCAGTTAGGCAAACAATTGGAAGTCGCGATGCAGCAAGCTGAATACGTTGCGCAATTGGAGCGGCAAACGCAGCAACTCTCCCAAAACGCAGAACGCGATCGCGCCCTGGCCCAAATTGTCGATCGCATCCGCAGCAGTCCCGACATCGACAGCGTTTTTCGCAATACCGTTCGGGAATTGCGCGGCATTTTAGAAGGCGATCGCGTCATGATTTATCGCTTCAACCCAGATTGGAGCGGTATTGTCCTCGCTGAATCCGTCGGCGCGGGTTGGGTTTCCTTACTGAACGAACAAGACAACGATGAAGTATTGCGCGGCGATCGCATCGCCACCGATCGCTGCATTCTCCGCGATTGGTCTACTAACACCCTTGTAGAAGATACTTACCTCCAAACCACCAAAGGCGGACGCTACCGCAAAGGCGAAAGTTATACAGCCGTCAGCGATATTTACGAAAAAAACTTTCCCCGTTGCTATGTCGAGTCCCTAGAAAAATATCAAGCCCGCGCCTATATCATCGCGCCAGTTTTCCAAGGCGAAAAACTCTGGGGACTGTTGGGAATCTATCAAAACAGCGGCCCGCGCGCTTGGACAGAAGCAGACATTAACCTCGTGCAGCGCATTAGCCTGCCCCTCGGTCTAGCCATCCAGCAAGCCGAAGCCCTAACTCGCCTCTCCAACCAAGCCAAGCAAGAACAAGTCCTCAGCAAACTCCTCGAAAAGATTCAGCAGGCTCCGGGGATAGATACCATTTTCCGCACAACTTGTCAAGACTTGCGCCAACTGCTCTCGGCAGATCGCACCGCCATCTACCGCTTTAACGCAGATATGAGCGGCGAAGTCCTTGCCGAAGCCGTCGGTAGCGGCTGGACATCCCTGTTGATCGAACAAGAGCAAGATCCCGTCCTTAAGAGCGATCGCGTTGCTACCGACCGCTGCATCCTCAGAACCTGGGCAACCGGCAGCATCGTCGAACGCGATACCTACCTCCAAGAAACGGGCGGCGGCAAATACGCGCGCGGCGTAAAATTCACCCGCATCGACGACATTTACAACGCCAACTTTCCCTCCTGTTACACCGACACCCTAGAAAAATATCAAGCCCGTGCTTATGTCATCGTCCCCATCTTTCAAGGCGAAAACCTTTGGGGACTCTTGTGCGCCTACCAAAACTCCGGCCCGCGCCAGTGGCTCGAAGAAGAAGTGCAACTGATGACGCGCTTGAGTGTCCCGTTAGGCGTAGCCCTGCAACAGATTGAAGCCCTCGATCGCCTTTCGGAACAATCGAGCGCAATGGCAGCCGTGGCAGACCGCGAAAAAGCCGCAAAAGAACTGTTCCAGCAGCGGGCAATTCAAATTTTGATGGCAATTCGTCCCTCCTTTGAAGGCGACTTAACAGTACGCGCGCCCATTACCGACGACGAAATGGGAACAATCGCCGATGCTTACAACAACGCCATTAAAAGCTTGCGGCGCATCGTCGTACAAGTAAAAGAAGCCGCCGATAAAGTCGGTCAAACCTCCAACCAGAGCGAAGCTGCCATTGAAGTTCTCTCCACTCAAGCCCAAGACGAACTTCGAGCGCTCAAAGCCGCCCTCGAACAAATCGAAAACATGGTGGCGGCTGCTTCCACCGTAGCCGGAAGCGCCAAGCAAGTAGAACTGGCGCTCCAACAAGCGCGTTCCACCGTTCAAACCGGCGATACGGCGATGAACCGCACGGTAGAAGGGTTCTCAGAAATTCGCAAAACGGTGGCAGAAACCAGCCAGAAGATCAAACGCTTGGGCGAATCTTCCCAGAAGATTACGAAAGTCGTGAACTTAATCGGGAACTTTGCCACGCAAACTAACCTGCTTGCGCTCAACGCCGCCATCGAAGCAACCCGCGCTGGCGAATACGGGCGCGGTTTCGCTGTAGTCGCCGACGAAGTGCGATCGCTCGCCCGTCAATCCGAAGAAGCCACCAGCGAAATCGAAAAACTGGTTTTGGAAATCCAACAAGAAACCAGCGAAGTGGCAGCAGCGATGGAACGAGGGATTCAACAAGTCGTATCGGGGACAAACTTGGTTAACGAAACGCGCGCTAGCTTAAACGCTATCGTTGAAGCAACGGCGGAGATCGGCAAACTGGTCGAAAATATTACCCTCTCGACGCAAGCCCAAACCCAACAATCGCAATCGGTAACGCAGACAATGGAAAATGTCGCCGCGATCGCGCAATCGACCTCCGAGAGCGCCCTCCAAATCGCAGCATCAATCCAAGCACTGCTTGCCACCGCTGAAGAGTTACAAGATAACGTCGGTCAGTTTAAAGTTGAGTAAGATCTCGAGTTGGGACGCGCAATTTTGGAGGTTAGAGAAGGGGGAATTAAGAATCGGGCGTTGAGAATTGTTGAATTATTGAGTTTTGATTTTGCTGGCTCTCTTAGACTCGGAGTCAACCTCCAAATTCAGTCTCAGAATTTTCAATGCGTAAATTTTGAACAGTGAATTGTGAATAACGCCTAATGTGAATTAGAAGCCGAAAATCCCATTTTACTGTTCTTTCTCCCCTCGCATTTTCCCCCTTTAGTAAGGGGGGTTAGGGGGGATCGGGAGAGGGGCCGGGGGTGAGGGAAATCAAGACTTTTGGATAATGCACATCAGACGTGAATAATGAACAGCAATCTCGACTCGGAACGAATTCATGCTGACTTCCTCAACGAAGCTCAAGAACTTTTGCAGAGTATCGAGCAAGAACTCTTGAGCTTAAGAGAAGAAAAAACGCCCGCGAAAGTGCATAACTTAATGCGAGCGGCTCATACGTTAAAAGGCTCTTCGGCTAGCGTTGGGTTCCATAACTTAAGCCAGATCGCTCACGGCTTGGAAGGTATTTTTAAATCTTTGTATAATCCTAATTTAAAGATTGATGAAAAATTAGATACATTACTCTTTCAAGCTTACGAATGCCTGCGGTTGGCGGTGACAGAAATGACCGCGCAAGTCCAAGAAAACGACCTTGACGTTCTGAATCGAGCCGCGTCAACCTTAGCCGAAGTTCAGCTTGAATTGGGCGAGGATTATAATCCCGATGCCGCAATTCCCTCCTCGGTAGAACTCGGCTTCGATGTGGTCGGTTCTATTTTTGAAGTGGGGGTCAAACAGCGTCTAGAGGAAGTTAAGGCGATATTAGAGGCGGGCGACGAGATCGCGCTGGCCCAAACCTTGCACGATTGCAACGAAATCTTTATTGGTTTGGCAGAATCGTTAAACCTGCCCGGTTTCGGCGCGATCGCAATAGCCATTAAAACGGCCTTAGAAACCCAACCCCAGCACATTCTCGAAATCGGTCGCATCGCCCTCGAAGATCTGGAAGCTGCCCATAAAGCAGTATTAGCGGGCGATCGCGAGCGTGGGGGCGAGCCGTCCGCCGCCTTAGAGCATCTAGCCGCCGGAATCGGGAAAGCGGACGACGAAGCGAGCAACGGCGAATTGCAGCCTTTTAGCCCCAACTCCAGCGAGACATCCGGCGATTCGACTCTCCCTCCCGTCCGGTTTCCGTTTGCTGGCGACTTTGAGGAAGACGAAACTGCTGATAACGACTCCTCAGAGGAAGAACCTCTAAGGGACTGGGAGACTGAGAAACCGAAACGATTGGAGCGGCGGAGCGAAAACAATTTTATCAACGGCGAAGTCGAGTCTTTTGAGTATGCTGAGAACGACTCTTTAGAGCGTATGTTTGGGAATTTCGACCCCGCCCTACTCTCGGAATTTACGCCAGTCGCAGAAAACCTCGATACTTCGGAGTTCGACTTTGCTGACAAGGGGCGCACAGAAGACAAAATAGAGATTTCCCAAACCGATGCGCCCTTGCAAGTCGCCGAAGAAGAATTCGACGAATTGCTGTTGGCAACCTCCGACGACGAGCCAACGGTCATCGCCTCCTTCGCAGAAATGACGAAATATCAAACGTTGCTTTCCTCGGAGGAAAAATCGAGTCTGTTGCGCCCGCAAACGGTGCGCGTTGAAATCGAGCGCCTAGAACGTTTGAACTTTCAAGCCAGCGAACTCTTGGTCAATCAGAACCGACAAACCGATCGCAACGAACGCCTGCTCGCAGCAGTTCAGGAATTGCGATCGCGTTTGAGCAAACACGCCGCCACCCTAGGGCAACTTCAGACCTGGGGCGCAATGGTCGCCGATAGTTCGCACCCGCACGGGATACCGTCGATGGAAGTTAAGGCAAGTCCGTGGGGGACAGCCGAGATGGACTTCGACACGCTCGAATTCGATCGCTACAGCGAACTGCAAGTTCTGTTGCAGTCGGTGAGCGAAGAAATGGTACAGATCGAGGAAGTGTTGGAAGTGTTCGATCTCTATGCCAGCCAATCCGGGCAAATCTTAGACAAGCAACAACGCCTGCTTGAGGCCGCGCGCGACGACCTGACGCAATCGCGAATGCAGCAACTCGGCGAAATCCTCAGCCGGATCGAGCGCGTCTTGCAACAGTTATCCTTGGTGTATCACAAATCGGTCGAGTTTAAGATTACTGGCGAGCGCGTCCTCGTTGATAAGGCGATCGCGCAACAACTTTACGACCCCTTGTTGCACTTAGTCCGCAATGCCTTTGCCCACGGGATCGAACCGCCGGAAGTGCGCCGTTCGCTGGGCAAATCGCCCCAAGGTCAGATTGACATTCGCGCCTACACGCGAGGCAATCACTCTTTTATTGAAGTCTGCGACGACGGGCAGGGGATAGATTTCGAGCGCATTCGGGAGCGCGCGATCGAGCGAAACTCGGTATCTTTAGAGGAAGCCGCAGCACTGACGCAAGACCAGTTGCTCGAGTTTATCTTTGAACCGGGATTTTCGACCGCGCGCCAAGCTAACGACTTATTCGGTCGTGGGGTGGGTTTAGATGTGGTGCGATCGAACTTAGAAGCAATCCGCGCGACGCTTTCGGTTAGCTCGCAATGGCATCGAGGTACTTGCTTTTCGATACGCCTGCCGCTCACCCTCAGCGTTGCCAAACTGTTAGTCTGTCAGGTCGGAGATTTAGTTTATGCTTTACCCTCCGATAATATCGAGCAGATCGTCTTGTTGCAAGCGCAACGGATTAAACGCTTGGGCGACCAGCGGATGATGCAATGGCAGCAGCCCCCCTCCCCGCACCTCCAAGACTCAACCGGCGGCGTTCGTGCCGTTCCCATTCATCGTTTAGCCGATTTGCTCGCTTACCGCGCGGGGTTTATCGATTGGTCTGGGGGCAACAGTCCGCAGCCCGCTCAGACAGAAGCAGGACACGATCGCCGGATGGTCATGTTACTGCGAACTCCCAACGGTTTGGTAGGGATTGAAGTCGATCGCGTCCTCGGCGAGCAAGAATTGGCAATCCGGCCCCTCGGCAATGCTATCTCGCCCCCCAGCTATGTAGATGGTTGTACGATTTTGGGGAACAGTCGCTTAGCGCTCGCGATCGATTTGGTTGAATTAGTCGCGATCGCACTCGGTCAGTCGCTCCCTGAAACGCTGGAAATGTCGGCGCGCGAGGCGAACGGGAAGCGCGATCGCTTGGCTCTTATCCCCGATACCGCGAGACTTCCCGCTTCTTCCCCCGTTCCAGCGCCAGCCAGTCATCCCCTAGCCGAGATTGAGGTTACTGCTGAGGAGGAAATCGACCCACCGTTACGGCAACTGCCCGCAACACATCGTTGCATTCTGGTCGTAGACGATTCGATTACGCTGCGGCAAAACGTGAAGAGAACCCTAGAACGGTCGAATTATCGCGTGCTGCAAGCCAAAGATGGATTTGATGCTCTCGAACGCCTGCACCAACATCCGGATATTTCTTTGATTATTTGCGACTTGGAAATGCCGAATATGAATGGTTTGGAGTTTTTGAATGCTTACCGCCAGAATCCAGCCGCGTGCCACATTCCTGTCGTGATTTTGACCTCTCGGCAAGGTGAGAAACATCGTCAGTTAGCGCTGGGTTTAGGAGCTTCGGCTTATCTGACAAAACCGTATTTAGAGCGCGATCTCTTGACAACAGTGAGGAAATATGTACAGGAGCCAGCTTAACGATCTCGGTTGAAGACCTTTTTGTATTTTGAGTGGCGACGAGTTAGCTTGACATCCTCACCGCCCTAAAAGTGCGGTGATTCCTAAACCTCACGATTCAGGTTTCTGCTTCATTGCAACTGCCTCCACCCGCAAGGAGTTTTATGGTCTTACGTTCGCTCCACAGACTATCCCCGCTAGCCCAGCGGTTCTTAGGTGTCGAAATTCCGAAAAGAATTTCTATGTTTTTGGTTGATTCGAGGGATAGCTCTACCCATTGCCCCGTCCTCTTTTCCCGGTCTACCGATTTTTCTTCCCCGTTGCGAAGTTTCGCAAGCTTTGGTGTTAGGGTTTATGTCTCCATCGTCGCGGGTGGGTCATTGACCAACACGATTCTACCAAAAATTAATGTAAAGCCGTGCTTCTAGCACGGGGTTTCAAACCCATTTTTCTGATGACACAATTCCCCATTTCCCAGACCCAAGGTATCGAACCGGCGACCCATAAAGCGATTTTGTTTAAAGCCAACCGCTACTGGTTCGCCTTGCCAATGGTCGCAGTTCTCAAAGTCGTCAACTTTCCGCAGGAATTGCGGACAGTGTTGAATGAAGTTGGTTTTGTGAGTTTGGGCGATCGCGCGATCTCTTTGCTCGACTTAGAGCAAAGCCTCGACAGCACTAACCGACGACACGCCAAACAAGGGCGTTTTTTGATTATCGTGCAACTGTCTGCCCAACAACTGTGTGCGATTCCCGTCGATACGCCACCGACGCTGGGCGAGATCGATTTGGCTAACGTCCGTCAACTGCAAGTACGCGCTACAACGCCACCGTTAAATTTAACCAGTCATATTGCGCCAATGCGATCGGAAGACTCTTTCTTAGAAGTCTTTTTGCTGGATCTCGATAAGCTCGCCCAACTTTTGCACTAGCCCAGATTTCCTAGCTGCTTTGCCCCCCAGAGGACAGCGCGAGCATCAAGGACAATCGCGTTAGATTCTGTTAAATAACCGCGCGTAAAGGGTAGCAATTGCCGATCGAACAGTCCTGCCCTCGCCGGTTCGATTTGTTGTAAATCGTGCTTTTCGATATCTTTGATTTGCTCGACGAGCAAGCCGAGAACCTGCCCTTCCACCGAAAGCGCGATCGCGCTACTCCTACCGCCCCGAAAGCTACTGCCACTGCGATTGTCGCTATCGGAAAATTCTCTCGATTCCAACCCGAGCAAGCGCTTGAGATCGACCATCCACAGCATTTCCCCGCGCCAATTGTAGGCTCCCAAGATGCGATCGCTCGTATGAGGAACCGGCAATACCTCGCTCGCGGAAACTTGCAGCACTTCCTTAATGCAGGCAATCGGCAACAAAGCAGCATCTTGAGGGCTGAGATGAAAGCGTAGAAACTCTTCTGTCGCTATTTTCGGCGCGATCGCGCCCCCATTTTCTGGCGAGGACGGAAACACGAGATTCGACTCCAGCCAAGCCGATAGCGATTGAGTCACTGCTACGGAATGCAGATTGACAACTTCTACCCAATCTGCATCTGGCTCGGTGTAACGATAAGCCCAAATTTCCACGGTTGCGATTCCTTCCGGCTCGAGCCTGTTCATTGCTTTCGCAATCCACTCTACTAATTCCGAGCGTTCGGGTAGCGTATGGGATTCCAGGACAATCCCCAAACGATCTCTTTCGCGTTCGACCCGCACTGCAATCTCGCGATCGCGGAGTTTGCGTTCGAGCAGCGCTGCTAGCGTAACCGGATCGCCCTGCTTAGCAAGTCTCAGGATTTTTTCGCGCGCTGACTCTCTCATTTGACTCATAAGATTTTTAGAGCAGTCGATTGATTAGCTCTAACTTCATTGTGACATACTCGACTGCCGCAAAGCTTATGGATTCGGGCGAGATTCGCGACATCCCTGCGGGCGCGCGTCGGAATTTCCCTCAAACGAGCAATCCCTCGGATTCGCTACACTAAGATTAATTTTCCGCTCGTAATTCTCCCTCTAAGCGCCATTTCTTCTTAAATCTTTCCGCAAAACCCATGAGCTATCTTCCCCACGATTGCGAACTTTTAACCGAACAAGGGACTTACCCCTGTCCCATCTGTCGCTGCGGCAGCATTTCCACTCTCTCGCTGATGGAAGCCATGAGTTGCAGCTTTTGCCATCACATCTTTAGTACCGACTTCGCCCAACAGTCGATTGCCATTGCCGATAGTCCGATGGCTTTTTCTTGGCGCTGGAATGGGAAAGGATGGAAAAGTCTGCGCGGGACTCGGACTGAATTCGGCTGGGACGCGCTCATTATCGCCTTTGTTTTTGTTCTTCTCCCCCCCTTTGTGGTGGGTTTCGCCGCTTATTTGTTCCCTCCCCTACCCGGAACCCCAGGAGCTTGGTTCCCCATTGCTTGGACAATCGTCGTCTTTTTCGTACATCTTGCCTGTGTTATTTGGCTGACGGTGGAATATTACCAATTTCCTATCAACCTTTATGCTCGCGCGATCGGCCGTCGTTGGTTGGGACGCTTATCTAATTGATAATGGATAATGGATAATGGATAACGAAGAAGGGATCATTGATAAAGAAGAATTGAAAGTCGAGCGTTAAAATGATTTTGTGAGTTAGAACGCTGGGCGACAAACTTTAATTTTTAATTTTAATCAGCGTTGCTGCCTCGAGAGCCAAAATAAAAACCGAGAGCAGTTCCAATTAAGCCGGTTTGAGCCGTAAGAATAAAAGTAATTAAATCTTTAACGAGGGTTGTATTTTTATCGAAAGTTGCTGCCTTGCGTTCGTCAATAAAACCCGACATAATGGTTAAAGTAATAACGGCGGCGAAGCTTGCAGCAACCGTTCCCGCTAGGATTCTAATTAAAAAAGTTGCCAGTTGCGATCGCGTTGTTTCTTGCCGTTCCTCTAATTTGATATTTGTATCCACCATAGAAGGCAACAAATTTTTGATATCGGCTTCTCGATTTTGAGCTACCAGAGTCGCCGCTCTAGGGAGAGAAATCTCTGTAAGTGGTTTTTCCTCAATAAGGTTAGCAGGAATAGGCGGTTGTTCTGATTCTAAGGGCATTACTGCTATGGCTAGATTGATTATTTAAAAACGATTTCGCCGACGGTATTGTCTTTGCGATGTACTAAAAGCTTGCCCCCTTGTCTTTGGGTAATATCGTAAATATAAGCAGCCGTAGCTACCGCTTTCTTTAATGCTAGTTCCGGACTCATTCCTTGTCGCTCCGCCAACCAAGCTATGAGGTTGAGAACTTCGCGATCGACTTCAACAGTAACACGAACGCGATCGCTACCCGGAGCAGGCGCACTTTCGATCGCTCCTTGCGAAACGCTATAAATATGGGAGCGGGAGACATCTGCTTCATCAGAAAACATACCCGTATTATCTGGCAGAGGAGGTTGAACCATTGCAACTTCGCCTAAAGGATAGGTCTATTCGTAGTATAGCCGCAGACGTTCGCTCGTTCCGAAAAATCGCTCCCAGGACAGCCCCCTTCATTAAAATTTCTTGAAAAATCCCTCCTTTAGCAGTGGGAATGCACGCACGAGGATGCACAATGGGGATATTCCTCAAGGAGTTTCTGGCTATGACTGTCCGTTACCCGCGCCGTCGCTGGCGGTTTTCCCCGGCTCGCTTGTTCTTCTTTGCCTTCATCGCTTTCTCAGCACTCTTTTTATCGGGCTGCGTGCGCTACGATGTCGGTATTAATTTTAAGGGGCAATTTCAGGGCGCGATCGTACAACACATCCGACTCAGCGAACAACTCGCCAGCTTCAATCAATTAGAAGCACAAAAATGGTTGAAATCCTTTGACAGTCGCGCCAGCAAGCTTCAAGGCAAAACGCAACATCTTTCCGATCGCGAAATTCTCGTTACCATTCCCTTTGCCAACGGCGATGAACTCGTCGAAAAATTTAATCAGTTTTTTAATCCAACTCAACAACCCGTCACTGCTAAAGCCGAAAATAACAGCAGCCTCAGCCCCATTCCCGTTCAATCCCAACTGTACCTCAAACAAAGAAATTGGGTGCTATTCGAGCGAGAAAGAATTCAATTAACAGTCGATTTACGCGGGCTGGGTGTAACCTCTGAGGAAGGACCGTTAATTGTCAGTCCGGATTCGTTAGTTAACTTAGAACTGGCACTGAATACGCCTTGGGGCGCGAAAAATGTGACTCATGAAGAAGTCGGTATCGCCCCTCCCGCTCGCACCGAAGGAACCCAATTAATCTGGCAATTACAACCGGGACAAGTCAATCTTTTAGATGCAATATTTTGGGTTCCCAGCTATTTGGCGTGGGGAGCGATCGCGATCGCGCTTTTGGTTTCCTTTGGATATTTCCTTAAGTACAAACGCATTCCGCTCCTTCCCTAAGAACAACAGTCTATGAGCAAAATTTTGAAAAGATTTTGGAAGTAGCTTGCGATTTCTCAAACCATTGCTTGAAATTAAGAAACCCCCAACTTAATTGTTGGGGGCTTTCAGTTATATAGGGAGAGATTGAAAATCTACAGCCATTCGAGAACGGCTTCTTCCTTCGTATTGGTATTGCGAGAAGGCGTTTCGCGCTCGAACTTCATATGAACCGATCGCGTTTGTTCGCCGTCCGCCGCAACCGCCATAATCGGATAATCGATTAAGCCATCTTGGAAAGACATTTGGAAGCGGAACGTTCCATCCGGATTCAACTTAATCGGTTGTCCGCCAATCGTCACCGTTGCATCCGGTTCGGTTGCGCCGTAAACAATCAGTTCTGCATCCGCTACCAGCCAGAACTGGCGAGGGCGAATCGGAGGGGCAGAAGCGGAGAAACCCGCGCCAGACATCGTGTAGCCCGCACCAGACATTGTGTAGCCCGCGCCCATACCAACGCCAGACATCGTTTGTAGCGAAGCCGACCACATTCCCGCACTCTCAGCAAGAACGTATGAACTCATCACTGAACCCGCGACGTGCTGCATGGAACCAAACAGCGAACCCGCGACGCGCTGAGCTTCGGAAGATTCTGCCATGCCGAAAATTTGGTCGTAAATGGCATTACCCGTTTCCATTCCGGCTGATGCTGCCATCGATGCGCGCTTGCTGGGAGGAACGAGGTTATAAACCGTTTTGCCTTCTAGGTTTTCTTCCCAGTTGACCGTTACGAAGACATCTTCAATCCAGTCGGAAGGATAGACGGGCGGGATGCGAACCGTGGCAGAGCGCGCCAGAATCAACCAACGACCGTCAGAACAACGATAGCCGATCTCAGCGACATAATCGCGATCGCTGACGGGGATCGGGAGATACCATTCTTGGGCGAGTTCGTCGCAAGGATACTCCTGAATGCTATGAGGCGCTTTGTAGCCTAAATCCACATCGGTAGCATCATAAACTCGAAGCGCCAACTGCTGACCACCTTGACGGCGCAGGTCTTCTTTATGCTCGTTGGGGACATCCCAATACGCATAAGCCCATTGAGGATCTCGGGGCATTAGGACAATGCGACTTTCTCCATATCCGCCCGGTAGATCGCCAAATCCTTCATCGACGGAAGCTAGGGTTCCACCCGTGGGATCGTCTTGACCGAGTTCAAATTTTGATGCTTCCACAGTTTCTTTTACCTCTAAGGGACGCGATGGACTGGTAGAAAATCTTTCTTTTTCAATAGATTGAATAGCGGCTAGCAATTGCGATTTCCGCATTCGGCTGTATCGAGAGATGTTGTATCTACTCGCGACTTTACGAAGTTGCCGTAAGGTCATTTCTTCAAGGGGTTGGCGTTCTTGAGCCATGATGGTCTATATCCGATTTAACTAAACGGCAAATATCTATGACCTAGTGTTAAGCGGACCATTCCCAGCGAACTTGGCAAATGTGCCTAACCTCTCAAAACGATCCAGCTTTTTCTCGGCTTTTAAAACTTCGGGATCGCTTTGGGATCGTTTTGTTAAGTCTATATAACAAAATGGATCGGCGATGCGTCAAGGGGTTTAGAAAAAGATTTTGCGAGATTTGACGAGTTTACGTGCGGGGGCGGGAGCATTATGTCAAGAATTCATGACATAAGCAGGGGGAATGGGGGATCGGCAGCGAGCAAGATCGATAGCTACTCGCGGATATAGCGCGACGCAACTCAGTTAAGAGATTCGGTAGTGCGAGCAACGCCCACCAGTCAAGACTTTTGGGCGTTTAGTAAAAGTCGATTTACGTTTCAAGTAGCGCTATCACTGATAACTGTTATTGCAGTTGGGTATTTAGTTAGGAATCCACTTCAAAGCGAGCGCGCTGAGGATCGCCAAACCAAAAGCTAAGCGATACCAAACAAACAGCCAGGTATTTTGGCGCTTGAGATATTCGATTAACCAAGCGATCGCAATGTAAGAAAAAAATGCGGACGACACCACCCCCATAATCAACGGATAAATATCCGCGAGCTTAATCCCCACATCCAGTACGTTTGTTTTTAGTTCGACTAACCCCGCGAGGGTAATGGCTGGAATCCCCAACAGAAAAGAGAATCGAGCGGCGCTGGAGCGTTCGAGATCGAGAAATAATCCCGCTG
Source organism: Oscillatoria sp. FACHB-1406 (assembly GCF_014698145.1). NCBI lineage: Bacteria > Bacillati > Cyanobacteriota > Cyanophyceae > Oscillatoriales > Oscillatoriaceae > Oscillatoria > Oscillatoria sp. FACHB-1406. The sequence goes on from NZ_JACJSM010000009.1 coordinate 160,132, forward strand.
TAATTGTCGATCCCGATCGCGAAACGCCGGGGATCAATGCCAACGCCTGCGCCAATCCCATCAAAATCCCATCCAACGTCCTTAACCCTTCAAACCCTCGCTTGCGCTTGCCGAAGCGTTCCGCTAGTCCCAATAAAATTGCCATCCCAATCGATGCAATGGCGATCGCAGCCATACTGCGCAAAGGCGAGCGATCGAGATCCGGGACTAACTTTTTGAGCAAAAGCCCAAAGAATAAAATCGGGATCGTTCCCAGCAAAATTCCCACCGCGATGCGCAAATCGCTCGACTTATAATCCTTGTTAACCAAAGCCTTCCAAGTTCCACGCACTAATTGAGCCAAATCCGACCAGAAATAGCTCAATACTGCCGCAATACTCCCCAATTGAATGATTGCCGTGAACGCTACTCCGGGATCGCCCCAACCCAGAAAGACGGGGATCGCTTTCAAATGGGCGGTGCTGCTGATGGGTAAAAACTCGGTCAATCCTTGGATAAAGCCTAATACTATTGCTTGCCAGAGGTTATAATGAGCCGTCGGCGCAGGGGAGATCGCTTCGGGTGATGGAAGCGATTGAGCTAAAACTTGCGTTATTCCTGGAAAAGCGAGCGAAAAAAAAGCTCCAAGTAGGAACAGCGCCACAATACTCATTAATTTTCTCGTTAATCTGCTCATTCAAGCTGTAGGGGATAAAGTTTTAAACTCTAGGGTTAAAGTGTAACAACGGCTTCAAGATGGGTTTCCTGTTGCTCGTTGTAACGCTTTTATTCCTGAATGTCTATCTAGAACAGGAAGTTCGGTAGGGGCTAATCTTCTGCCCTCTCATATTTGTAATTTGTAAGTTTTAAATTTTAATTAAGTTAACTGGGTTGCCCCATCGTCCCATCGCTTCGTCACCTCTGAGTTCTAGAAATTGCGATCTCTCGAACGATATGCGAAGATAAGTAAAGTTTTTTAAACACTTATTAAATAAATTCAAGTTCGCGCCGTGCAATCCCCCTCTAGTTCTCCCCTAAACCCCCGTCTTCCTTGGTTGAATGTATCGGAACTCGCACCGATCGCTCCGGTTCCTGCCCTCTGTCCTCCCAAACTTTGGCATATTTTTGCGGCGGCCGCTTTCTTAGTTTCCATTCCAGTCTTCTTCCAAGCGTCGTTGGTGCGACAGCAACCCCTGCTGAGTTTGCTGTTGAGTGCGATGTGGGTTGCCTTGGGCTGGAAGTTGCGCCAGCGCCCGAAATTCGAGGTTTGGGGCGATCTGCTGCTCGGTTTTAGCTGGAGTTGGCTGGCTGGCTCGATTTATTGGGGTTGGTGGCGCTGGGAACCCTTGTATCACCTCCCGATTGAGTCCATTGGCATTCCTTTTGCTCTGTGGGGGATGCGACGCAAAGGGTATGCGGTTGGCTCTTTATTTTATTTGGGATCGCTGTTCGGCACGGCAATTGGTGACTTATATTTTTACTTAACCGATTTAATCCCTTACTGGCGGCAAGTGATGGAAGTGTCTCCGAGTCTTGCTCCTGTCATCTTGCAAAATGCCTTAACTCGAGTCCAAACACCTTGGGGAATTGGCTGTGCGATCGCGTTGGGAAGTCTTTTAACCCTCGTTGGGATCGCAGCGCTGCAAAAGCGGCAGGCTTCGAGTTGGGCTTTTGGGGGTGCAGTATTGAGTACAATTGTGGTTGAAGGACTTTTTGCTTTAGCAGCCGCTTTCGCTTTATAAGCAGTTCTTAGAACGAGTGGCGGGCAGAGAGAAATTAATTTTTTTTTAAAAGTTTGCCGCTTTCAGTAGAAATGCGCGCTTGCCACATCTTATGGGAATCGCTACTCTAGAGCAACATTCCTTAGTCAGCAGTCTACTGCCTATCGCGTTGTGATGGCTCCGGGATCGACACCTTACTTAATTTTGCGCACGGTCAACGGAAATCGCTATCTTCCATTGGTTGGTAGTAACTGTTGGACAATCGGCCGCAGCAACGATAATAACTTCGTGATCACCGATCAGTGGATTTCGAGAAATCATTCAATGCTGCAATGCACGGAGACGGGAGAATTTTATTTGATCGATTTGGGCAGTCGGAATGGCACATTTGTCAACAGTCGGCGGGTGAATATTCCGGTAACACTGCGAGATGGCGATCGCGTCACCTTCGGACAAACGGAATTAGAATTTCACTGTCCGCCGCGCGATCGCCACAACGTCTCCTACGATCTCTCTATTAGCACCACCGACACTCTCACTTCCACCCTGCACGTCAGACGCTTGATGTCAGTGATGGTCGTTGATATCCGCAATTTCACGGGTTTAACGCTCCAACTCGACGAAAAAATCCTCTCGGAAACAATCGGGAACTGGTTTCGGCAAGCAGGAACGATTATTCGCGAGGGGGGAAGCTGGGTGGATAAGTATATTGGCGATGCGGTGATGGCGCTGTGGTTTCATGGCGAAACTGATATTACCAAACAAGAAGTGCTGCAAATTTTTCGCGCGATCGGCGATCTTCACAAAATGACAGCGGATTTGAGCAACCAGTATCCCCTACCCTTTCCCCTGCGAATCGGAGCGGGGATCAATACGGGGTATGCGATGGTGGGCAATACGGGCAGCGGCGATCGCCCAGATTATACCGCGATCGGCGATACAGTTAATGCAGCCTTTCGCCTCGAATCTTGTACTAAAACTTTAGGAGTGGATATTGCCCTCGGTCAATCCACCTACAATTACCTCGCTAGTATCGATCGCGCCCAAAAGCGCTTCAAACCAGCCACCGTCGAATTGAAAGGGTACGAACACCCCGTCGAAGCTTATGTCTCCACCTTCGAGGAACTCGATAATTTCCTTCTCGATGAATTTTTGTGGAACCATAACAATCAATAAATTGTTTCGGCAGACCGTAAGTTTATCGCCTCTCTCGTCCCAGTTAGGATTGAATGCAATCACACCCCCGAAGTAATGGTGAATCCCGAACCGTTAATCGAACTTAGAGGAATTCATAAATCCTTCGGGGAAAACACTATCCTCGATGGTGTCGATTTAACCATCTACGCAGGCGATGCTCTCGTGATTCTCGGGCCGTCAGGGACGGGAAAATCGACCATTCTGCGAATTATTGCAGGACTGTTAAACCCCGATCGCGGTGAAGTTTATATTAAGGGTCAACAGCGCGAAACCACCATCGAAGATAACCCCGATGACGCTGAGGTCGCTATTGGTATGGTTTTTCAACAAGCAGCCTTATTCGACTCGCTAACCGTGGGCGAGAACGTTGGGTTCTTGTTGTACCAACATTCTCGCTTACCCCGCGATCGCATTCGCGCCCTCGTCGAAGAAAAATTAGAAATGGTGGGTTTGGAGGGGACGAGTCAACTCTATCCCTCCGAACTTTCTGGTGGGATGCGCAAGCGCGTCAGTTTTGCCCGGGCGATTACTGCCGATCCCGACAATCCTAAGTTAAACCCAGAAGTGATTCTTTACGACGAACCCACTGCCGGTTTAGACCCGATCGCCTCTACGATTATCGAAGACTTAGTACGTCACTTACACGGTTCAAACCCGAGTTGCGGAACCTATGTTATGGTTTCTCACCAAGAAAGTACCATTCGCCGCACCGCCGATCGCGTCCTCTTTCTCTCCGAAGGAAAGGTGCGCTGGCAGGGTAGTATTGAAGAGATTGATTCTACCGACAATCCTTGGGTGCGACAGTTTTTTAGTGCCAGTATCGAGGGACCCATTCGTATAGTGAGTTAAATTAAAGTCGTCGCTCGAGGAGGAATAATGAGATCGCGGGCAGTACGAGAAGGATCGGTCGGACTATTAATCGTGGCGGGTTTAGCCCTGTTTGGCGGCGTAGCTTTTTGGCTGCAAGGTCTTCGCTTCGGCAGCAAAAGCTATCATATTGTCGTCGAATTTGCCGATGCAAAAGGGTTATCGGTGGGAACGCCCGTGCAATATCGAGGTGCAGAAGTGGGTAAAATTGTCAGCCTCACCCCGCGTACCAATGGCGTAGAAGCCAAGCTCGAAATCGAATCCAGCGATCTCCTGATTCCCAAAAACGCAATTGTGAAGGCAACTCAATCGGGATTTCTCAATCAAAGCGCGATCGAAATTACCCCCCTTGAAGCTATCGCCAGCGAAAATCTCAACCTCAAACCCTTCGGCGAAGAATGCGAAGCCTCGCCGATTCTCTGCAACAATCAGCGCTTGACCGGAAAAGCCGGTGCTTCGATTGACGATCTTCTCGATAGCACCGTCCGCCTCAGTCAAGCTTACGGTTCCCCCGAAGTGACCAATAACGTCAACAAACTGCTGAGTGCAGCTACCGCAACAGCCACCGACTTTGCCAAACTCAGCGCCGAATTTAGATTGTTATCGCGCTCCCTGCGCGGACAAATTGCACCTTTATCGAACAATGTCGCTCAAACCACGGACTCGCTAACAGCAACGGCTCGAGATATCTCTAGAAGCAGCGCGCGTCTCTCTAACACCGTTGATGCAACGGCAAATCGTCTCTCCAGCACCGTTGATGCGAGTGCCAATCAGATTACGCAAAACCTCAATAGGACAACTCAAAATTTTAATGTTCTCTCAGAAAATCTCAATCGTTTGGTTCGCGCTAATGAAAGCAACCTCAGCAGTACGCTTGCCAGTCTGAGAATGACTGGCAGCAGCGTGCAGGAGACTTTAACCGAACTCAAACCTGCAGTCCAAGGATTGAATACCGCCCTCAACCCGCAAGAAGTAGAAGGTTTAGTCCGAAATCTAAATGTGTTAGTTGCGAATGCCACCAAAGCTTCTAGCAATATTGATGCCCTCGTTGCGAATACTGCGGCCACCTCCGAAAATCTCCGCAGCTTAAGTGCGAGCTTGAACGACCCACTACTGCTACTCTCGCTTCAGCAAACCCTAACTTCGGCTCGGGAAACCTTTGAAAATGCTCGGAAGATTACCGCAGATCTCGACGAACTAACGGGGGATCCTGCTTTTCGCAATAACCTGCGCAACCTGGTTGACGGGCTGGGTAATTTAGTCTCTTCTACTCAGCAGTTAGAGCAGCAAATGCAGTTAGCGCAAGCGTTGGAAGCATCGCATCAAACGGTAGAGGTTCTAGCTGCGGATGCTCGCAACCAAGCCAGCGCGCCGGAAACTCCATCGACCTCAGAAAAAGTTAGTCCGACTGCGGCGACTGCTACTGAGACACCCAAACAACAACAAAAAAGTTTAACGCGATCGACGATTCGCACCGAGCCGACGCTGATTCCTTTAGAGAACCAGTCTCCCCAGCCTGAAGAAGAAGAAAGAAAGACATCGGACTGAAGCAAAAATTTTTGAGGTCAATGGCGAGCGATCGCGATTTCCGCAAGAAATGGAGAGATCGGGAGCGCTGCTGTCGAAAAATCCGCCATTGAGGGTTCGGTTTAACCCCCATTCCGCACGACAAAAAGTAGTCCTTCTGTGCGACAGGTGAGAGGGAGTAGGAGTCAAGTCCCCTGATGAGGGAAAATGAAATCATGGCACTGTAACTGATGGGCTTCTCAAAGATGAATTCCCCC